>CAKXAF010000085.1 GCA_934869045.1 uncultured Nitrososphaerota archaeon
CCATTGCGCTGTTGGTCACCAAGGGATTCATCATCGTGTACAAAGACTCGAACAAATTCAGAACAGAAGCGAAAGACAGCACCAGCATGACCAAAATGGTGGGTTTCAAACCAGGCAGCGTGATATGGAGCGTCTGCTTCCAACGTCCCGCCCCGTCAATTGCCGCCGCCTCATACAGCTCCTGGTCAATTCCAGAAAGAGCCGCTATGTAGATGATGGCGCTGTACCCCACGCCCTTCCAGATGGCAATCGCCTGATAGACGAAGGGAAATATATTGTTGATGCCGAGGAAATAAATCGGTTCACCGCCAAAGAGTTTGATCACCGCATTGACAAAGCCGTTGCTGGGGGAAAGCAGTAGCGTCCAGATACCGGTCACAACCGCCCAGGAAAGGAAATGCGGCAGCGTACTGATCGTCTGCACGAACTTTTTATACCACCGCACCCGGACCTCATTAAAAAGAATCGCCAGAATGATGGATGCCGGAAAACTAATCAGGTAATTCATCGCAACATACAGCCAGTTGTTTCCAAAAGCCCGCCAAAAGTTATTCAGGCCGAATATGTGACGGAAATTGTCAAACCCCACCCATTCTTGGAACCCGCTCAGGTTGAATTTGGCAAACGCGATCACAATACCCGGCAGCGGTATGTAATGGAAGATCGTCAAAAGGATCACTGACGGAGCGATCATCAGCGTCAGCATCAGATTGGACCTCCATTTGCGTCCGCTCAGCATTTTGTGGACTTTCTTGTTTTTCACCATAACATTCTCCACTGCTTTTATCTCCTATTCTAAAATATTTCAGTGCCAAAAACCATTTCTAAGAGTCATGCCAGCGTAACGGACGCGAACCGTATCGTGAAAATTTCTTTATATAAAGTACGGTTTTTTTGGAGAGATATAAAGGATCACAGACATCCTTACTAAAAGAGCAATTCTATTATAGCTTAATTTTATATCATTTTGTCATATTCTCTTGTCATAAAATACGTAAATCTTGTTAACATTAAGATTTTATTCATTTTATAAATTCTCTTCCGCTATCTGTGTCCAGACGAAAAGCTATTGATCTTTTCAGTCGGGTCACTGGGAGTGGGGCTCTTCGGCGGAGACAAATAGCCTCCAGCGTATAAAATCCAAAGCAAACCTCTTCGCCATTCTTCAAAAGCTGCTGCTTTCTCTAGTGTTAAAGGCTTTTCCGGAAGCCCTATAGGGGATCTGAAAAGCCCTGTTCCCGAAGTGGAATAATAGAAGATGAAACCTATTTTGGCGTTAGATCGTTCGATTCAAAATGCCGCTCAGCCGTTTCAAAACGTTTCCATATCAGAAGGTTCCTTCGTTTATCCACATATCTTTTGCAAAAGACAGTTTTTCCCTTCTCCATCTGATAGTATCTTCATGACAGGATTTACGTATTTTAACGCAAGTACCATAGACAAAAGCTTCCCGCAATATTGTATCATGGTAACAACAGAAGCCTGTGCGCTGTCTGCCCGCAGGCAAAACTCTGCATTGACTTTGTTTAGGAGGTATGTCTCCATCGACGGCCTGCATATCCTGGAAGAGGGCAGTGCCGCTACAGCCGACGCCGAATACATTAAGGTTGTCAGACCGGTCGACAATCTGTTTCTGTCTGTGATTTGTATTGCGGTACAGTTCAGTATCAGTCGGAGCTATTAGCTCCGCTATGTCTGCAGTTTTGTAGACACCTTGTTCTTTTCCCTGATCAGCGGCATCTCAAACGTCATCTTTTTCACGGTGCTCGGCCTTATTTCTTATGGAAGCCTGCCTGGCTTTTCAGTCTTTCCCATGCTCATGGCGCTCGCTCTTGCCGTCATTTCAGTAGCCGCTACGTTTGTGAGCATGATGGTTATGAAATACGGAGATATGTCCATATACACCATGTTCATGATGTTGGGGGGCATGATCCTTTCATCACTGGCGGCACCATCGTTTTCAGCGCGGCCAGCGCAAGAATCGTTTTCAAGGAAAAAAACAGCAGGCTCGCCTTGATCGGAATACTCCCCTCGCTGGCAGGGACCCTGCTGTTTTTATTTTAGTTTTCTATTATGAGTCGGGATTTCTTTGCAAGCCGGGGAAATCCCGGCTTTATCGGATTTCAATAATCCGCTTTGTCTCGCCCATACCGGTCAGATACACCGTAAAAGCGGTTTCCAAACGCGGTGCGTTGTTCCGCATATTGTAAGTGTAATGATGCTGCTGGCCGTCATACGGACTGCACAGGCAAAACTCCTCGCCGCGGCATTTGTAAACAGCTTCCCGTCCCGTCAGGACGGCGCTCTGCCCGGCTTTCCCCTCGATCATCAGATCCGAGGTTTCCAGCACCCCATCTGCGTCAAAGATCGCCTCTACGTAGGAGGGAAGGTTTTTAACGCCGCGGACGGACACTTCCAGACGGACCCCGCCGCCTTCCAGCTTATGGGCCAGGACTTCCATGCTCATAGTCATCATGTTGACGTGCTCACGGGAGGCATGGTCCATTTCGCTCCACACGCTGGTTGGGGATCCGTGGAGGAATGGCCGGGTATATCCCCAGTGATGCGAATACGTCAGCCGGTATCCGCCGTCCTCCAGCGGCTCCACAGACGGCGGGACAAAAACGCCTTTCGCGTAGAATGAAGACGCGACGCGGAACCGGACCTTTGTATGACCCTTTTGATAGACACAGAACAGATTGTTGTCCCCAAGCAGGGTCAGGGAGGCATTTTCATCCCGAATACGGACGATCTTCGAGGACGGGAAATAGCGAACACAGTCAAACACCGGCTGCTCCAGTTCCGGCTCGAACGCCATCAGTTCGTCATCCACCAAATAGCGGGACAAATGATTGAGAAAACCGGTGTGGAGCCTAGTCACAAACGCCTCCTGCCGGAAGATCTCCTCCTGCAGAGAAAGCGTCTTTTCCGCCATCCAGGCATAACGCGGTTCCCCGGTCATAAGAGCCATATACAAATAGCAGTCGTAATAATTGGTCGGATATACGGCCTTCCCGTTGTCCTGACGGCGGGAATTCAGTGTAAATACTGAAAAGTCCGGTTCAATGTAGCAGTTCATCATATCGAGGTTGCGGCGCACATGCTCCAGCAACTCCGGCATATTCAGCTCTCGGGCCATAATGATCAGTGAACGATCGTTAACGACATTGTAAATACCAGCAGAACGCTCTGTAAATTCCCCATACTCATCGCAGTCGATGCCTTCCCCGAGATATAGATCAATCTGGCGCCGGCATTCCTCATCCCCAAGAATGTTGCAGCAGAGCGACAGAGCAGACGATAGAACCCAGCGATGGTTCGGCGTATGGAACCCGCCTTTGCACATCGCATGTGCGCTCCGCTTTAAAAACTGGTGCAGTTTTTCACAAATCGCAGCTTCCTGGGGAGTATTGCCTGCATATTTTTCCATCATTCTCCAGGTGTATCCCAAAATCTGAACGGTAAAGCCCACATAAGTCGCATCGTGATAGTTGGTTTCCCGCAGATCCAGCGTGCCGTCCTCATGCTGCATGAAAAGCAGGTTGTCCAGGTACAGTGACGCTGCTTCCAGCATTTGAGGATTTTGATACCACCGCGAGCCTTTAGCATAGTAGGCGCTGAGCAGCACGTCCGCACAGTTCCCACTGATACCTGGTTCGCCAAACCCCTTTTCCGGAAGCAGAAACGCTCCGTATTCGGGAGCCTCCGGATCCCGATTCTGCTGGGAAAGCACGCTCGGCACCAGCTGGTCAGTCAAAGAGATCAATCGCTGATAATGGTTTTTCATAAGGATAAGCTCCTCTCTAAAAATGCGCATGAAATCGTTTGTCCTTATCAGAACAGCCCCATAAAATAGATCCGCCAGCCGTTCCGAAGGCCCATGGCAAGCCAAAAGCGCCGGCTGGATGTCTGCAGGCGCTTTTATCCAGGAAAAGCTCCCGCTAGTTCCCGTTGATCTCAAATTCATGCTCCATTGGAGACAGCCAGTTACAGTAGAAATGCATATATCCTTTTGCCGGCGGCAGTCCGCCCACCAGATAGCCGATATAATCATGCTGGGACAGGCAGGGAGAAATGGAAAGCCCTTCCCCGCCCGCATCCGCCCGAATGCTTCCCTTGGAGACGACCATGCGCAGTCCCTCCTGCCACGGCAGCGTAAAGCCGTCACCGTAAACAGCCTTGCATCCCTTTACGCTCCAATCCAGCTTAATGGGGATGTTCGTGCACCCGGCGCTGGAAAAGCGCACCCTGACGCCTTCCTCAGCGGGACGAACCAGTACGTCGATGGACAGGGACATTTCCTGCACAGTCGGACGTTTGCTCTTGTCCATTTCCCACCAGTCCGACGTCTCCGGCTTTTCCGGAAAGGGAAGATAGTAACGCCCGTATCCGGTATAATGCAGAAGGTATCCATCTTCTGCCTCCTCGATCTCCGAGGCAATCAGATGGCGTTCGTTGAAGAAGTTCACGCTGACCCGGAGGAACATGGAGATCTCCTGCATGTGGATGTGAAGAAAATCCGGATTGTTCCGCAGAAGCGTGACCGTCATCCCTTCCTTCACCACCCGCACAACGCCGGATTCCCGGAAAAAACGCCGGCATTCTGGCGCCTTGTCCGACTCCGGCAGCCGGATATCCCGGAGCTGCGGATTCAACATATAATACTCCAGGCAGAGCGGCATGTCCCGCCCAGAACGCTGCATTGCATCAAAAATTTTTGCCGCTGTCTTTAAAAAGCAGGGATTCTGGTCTTTCTGCGCCATATAAAGATAAAGCGGAAAATAGATGTCCGCATATACATCTGTACCATTGTCCTGCCGGGTGGAATTCCCCGTAAAAACAGACATATCCGGTTCAAAATAGGCTTCGATCATATTCAGATTCCGCCGCACATGCTCCAGCAGCTCGGGCATATCCAAATATTCCGCCATAACGATCAGGCAGCTGTCGTTGACGATGTTGTAGATACCGGAGGAACGCTCCGCAAACTCGCCGTCGGCATTGCAGTCGATCCCCTCTGCCAGATAAGGCTCTATCCCGCTGCGGAGAGCGCGATCTCCGATGATCCGGTAAGACATGGCCAGCGCCGCGCAGATGACCCACCGGTGATTGGGCGTATGGAACCCATTGACCAGCACCCCATGGGAGCAGAGGTCGATCAGCCGGTAAAGGCGGCTGGCCAGAAGCCGTTCCTTGTCGTTCATGCCTCCTCTGCGGATCGCAAAATAGGCCTTGCAGAAAACCAAGAGAGAAAACGCCGTATCTGGTCCGGAATTGGGATTGGCCGTAAAAAGATCCATGGTATGATCCGGACGCAGCCGCCGTTCCGTAAAATCAAGCATTTCCATCACGGCCAGGAAAAGCGCCTCGTCGTGATAAAAATAACTGTTTGGATTGCAGTAAAGAAGGAACGCCTCCGAAATCACGCCGGATTTGTCATGGGCAATTCCCACGTCTGGCAGAAGAACGCCGCCATGCCTTGGATCCTTTCGATCTTTGATCTGACAGCGCAGCTGTGTTTTTAAAAATTTCTCCGCCGACTCCAAGGTGCTTTGATAGTGGTTCATCGCAAACTCCCTCTCCATTTTGGATGGCTGGGCGTCCGATATCGGGAAACGCCTTCTCCTTGCCGCCCCGTATAGCCTTCTGCTGATTTTTTAGCGGGCGCCAGATACGACCAGTATAGCATTTCCGGGGAAAAAATGTCATGGAAAGTTGGCTTAAAATACGTCACACTTGCGTCGACTGCGATTTTCGGTATTGTTTCGGCGTGCAGCCGTTCTCGGCCTTAAAAGACCGGATAAAATTATTGGTATCACTGAATCCGCACTTGAATGCCACTTCGCCGATCGCCATATCGGTGTGGATCAGCATTTCCTTTGCCTTGGAGATCCGGCTCTTCATCAGATACTGCTTCGGACTGTAACCGGTCTGCTGCTTAAAGCAGTGTGTGAGATAAAAAAGATCCACATAGAAAGCCTTGGCAACTTCTTCGATGGAAACCGGCTCCGAATAATGGACGTCCATATATTGCTGGATCTCGTAAACCACCTGATTCATCCGGTTTTTCGCGGTGGGGAAGAATTCCTTCCGTTTTCGGTAGAGGTGGATCAGCAGTTGCTTGAGCAAAGCCGCGCATAATTCGTTGGAAAACACGTCCTGTTCTTTCATCTCCACAAAAACAGCCTTAAAAAACTGCAGCAGCTCCTCCCTCAGGTCAGAAACGTCAAATACGTGGCAGAAATCGGCGGGCCGGTTTTTCAAAAGAGCGGTCAGGACAGGCTCGCCGACTAACCGGTCCGCCAAATTGGTCGAGATTCTCACATAATACCGCTGAAAGGGCGTTTCCAGGAGCTTGCCGGAGTGCTCCTCCAGATTGCTGAAAATCAGCAGAGAATCCTCCCTTGCGACGTATTCTCGGTTGTCGATCCAGACACGGATACATCCCCCTGTAACATACATCAGTTCATATGAACTGTGAAAATGATTATCAAAACAAGTGTCGGTACTTTTATACCTTCCCTCCAGAATCAGCGGCTCCTGCTCCTTCACCCAAACCCACTCCCTACCCATATTAACAAATTTGACGTATTATCCCGCAACTTTACGTGACAAAAGAAGTTGACGATATTGTACTATAAAATTGCAGTCGTGTCAAACCATCGACAAAACCAATCTCACATACAGAAAAGGAGGAATACCGGCATGACAGCGTCCTGCCGTCATGCCAAACGGAACATGAAATTTTGCATGCTTGGCAACAGCGGGCACGGCTTGACCGTTCTTCGAGAAATGGACCGCCGTCCTGACCTCCGTCTTTCGGGATTCTGTCCTGGCTACGACGGCGAGGACATTTCTGGTTTTCAGCAGGAGGTGCTGGTACGGCGGAACCTTCCGGTTACTCTCTACAGCTCCTATGAAGCGATGCTGGAAGCGGAAAATCCCGATCTTATTGTAATCGACGGCATGTTCTGCGACCATGCTGCCATGGCCGCCCAGGCGCTTCAGAAGAACATCCATGTTTTCGTTGATAAACCGCTGGCAACCTCCGAGGAGGATTTCCGGATGCTGCAAGCGGCGCAGATGCGCAGCAAAGCCCGGCTCTTCGCCATGATGACCATGCGGTATGAAGACAGCTATTATACGGCGCGCAGCCTTGTGAAATCCGGCGCGATCGGAAAGATTCGGATGCTGAACGGTCAAAAATCCTACCGCTTAGGGAAGCGCCCGCGATTTTACCAGGACCGTGCGCTCTTCGGCGGCCTCACCCTCTGGGTTTCCATCCATATGGTGGACCTCATCCAGTGGATCACCGGAAAACAGGGCGTTTCGGTATTCTCCATGCAGGACGCCCACCAAAACCGCAGCAACGGCGACCTGGAAATGCTGTCCCTCTGCAGCTTTGAACTGGAGGATCACATTCTTGCCAGCGTCCATTCCGATTACTACCGGCCGACAGCCGCCCCCTCACATGGAGATGACCGCCTCCGCATCGTGGGCACAGACGGCATCCTGGAGATCCTGGACGGGCGTCTGACCCTGATCGATGCCCAAGGGCTGCGGGAGGTGCCGCTTCAGCCTGCTCCGGATCTGTTCGCAGACTGTCTCCGACGGATCGAGGAAAGGGATTTTTCAGATCATATGGACGGAATGTACAGCACGTACCTGTGCCTGAAGGCCCGGGAGTCCGCGGATTCCGGCCATGCCGCCGATTTGTCCGGTTTTTCTCCCCTCCAGGACTTTACAAACCGCCAGGACATTGTATAACAGACCCCAGGGGGCATTTTTATCAGGATACGGCTCCGGCCGGGAAAGGATGTACGCTTATGAACCGCTGTACTGCTTCCATCCAACATCAGAAAGAGCGCCAAAACCGCTACAACACCGCTTACCTGAAGGTTCTCAAAGGCCTTCCGGCGGACTTGGAAATCGATTCCCGCTCACAGGTCTGGAACAGCATTGCCTATTTTCACTGCGGCTGTCCCAGGGAGGCCAATGAAATCCTCCGAACGATCCCTCTTTACCGCTGCCACTTCATGCCCATGCAGATGCTGGAGATCTTAATGGATTTCGACAGCCAGGTGGAGGAGGACGTCCGGGAGAGGATGACCGCCTACATACGGGAATCCCTTCCCGAAGCCGCATCCGAACGTATCCATATGGAGATGTACAACGACAATTTCTCCAACATGGCTCTCTATATCCTCCTCATCGGCGGCGAGCTTCTGAACCTGCCCGAGTACGTAGAAACCGGCAAACGGAAGCTGGAGGAGGCCTGCGAATTCTTCAGCCGCACCGGCGGGATCATGGAGTACTGCAGCCCCACGTATACCGCCATCGACACCCTTGCCTACGCCCAGATTGCCAACCACGTCAAGGACCCCTGGGCCCGCGAAATGGCGCTGAAATGTGAAGAACGGATGTGGCTGGAGGTGGCAAGCCACTACCATCCCGCCACCGCTATGCTGGCAGGCCCCCACTCCCGGGCCTACGGTGCGGACAGCATCGGCCACCCCGGCCTGATCTGCAGCCTGCTCTGGAAGGTTTTCGGGGATGAGGTATTTATCAACCCGATTCTGGACACCTTTCCTGCGCATCCTAATCAGGTGATCCACATTTCCGCCGAAAGGCTGATGTACCCCAATGTGGCCTGGATCGTCAATGTGGACTACCACTGCCCGGAGCGTCTGGCGGAGCTGGCCCTGCACAAATCCTATCCTTTTGAGGTATCCTTCCGTTCTGAATGTCTGCCCGCCAACCTCCTTGCCGGCAGCTCTGAACCCGGCAAGGACCCCGCCTCTTACACCTATTGCTCCGGCGGAGCTGGAAACGCCTATACCTACATGACGGAGGAGTACTCCCTTGGCACCGCTGCCAGCCAATTTCACAGCGGTGCGATCAGCAACGCCTTTTATGTTACCTTCCGCAACCGCACCGATGCCAGACGCCTGTATGATACCGGCGTGGTATATGCCCGCTACCTGTTCAACGACCACCTCCCGGACCAGGAAAACACCTACGCCGTATACGGCGCCGCCCATAAGTCCTCTTTCCGCGATGAAGGCCGGCGTTTCGGCTCTCAGCACCAAAACATCAGCCTTTCCGTTTATCATCCTATGGCGCTGGAGCGCAATTCTGTGACCAGCGCACGGCTGTCCATGCTGATCCCCTGTTACTTCTATGAGGATTTCAGCATCTGGGCCGGGAATACCCGGGTTGAGAATTTCAGCTACGCCTCTCCCCTGCTGGAAACGGTTTATGTTCAGGTGCACAACACCTACATGGCCTTTGTGCCAATGACTACTACGGATCTGGGCCGGGATATCGCCCTGCGCATCGAGAAACAGAACCAGCATATCCTGATCTCCTATTACAATTATCATGGAGAAGCCCGCTCCTTTGAAGCGCTGGATCTGATTCTGGCACAGGCCGGCGTGATCTGCATCTGCTCCACGGTCAGGCAACACCCGACCATGGACAGCTTCAAGGCCTACGTCCAGCAGGGTCAGCTTTTGGAGGACCGTCTTGAGGATCAGGAACGGGTCAGCTGCCGCCGCATCCGCTACCGCCACGGCGAAACCGAGTTCCGCATGATCGTCTGCCCGGAAACGGACACCATCATCGCCAGTACCGTCAACC
>CAKXAF010000086.1 GCA_934869045.1 uncultured Nitrososphaerota archaeon
GCTGTAAACAGCCTCGACCTTTTCCTCATCTGTACGGCACCCGGCAGTCATTCCCTGGGCCGCCACCGCAAGGATCTGCCGCTTCACAGGGTCCGGCGTTATCAAATAGAGATAATCCTCTGGCCTCTTTTCCTCCAGCAGGAGGAGCTGCTGCGCATTGTCGTCCCGTGCGCGGTCCAGCCACGCATTGGCCGCCAGCGCCTCCTGCGGCAGGCCTGCCGCCAGCATCACAGCTGCGACGATACCTACTGCGGCCCGTTTCCAGCCCTTCATACGATCTATCCTTCCCCCGGCCATGCCTGAAAGCTTTCTTAAGGTAATCATATCACACCTGGTCACAGGAAACAAGGGCTTTCCACAGATTTTCCCAACTTTTCAATCTCCCGCGATCCACTGCTTTGCAAAACGAATCCAGCTCTGAACTTTTGGAAGAACCCGTTCCGGCCCGGACACCAGCGGATTGGCTAGGCTCAGGCCGTGAAGCCCCTGGGGATACAGATGGAGCTCCAGCGGCACCCCGGCCCGGACCAGCTCCCGGCAGAAAAGCAGAACGCCCCGAACCGGCACTCGCTGATCCTCGAAGGTGTGCCAGAGAAAGACCGGCGGCATCTGTGCCGCCACCTGTTTGTCCAGGGAAACCAGCTCCCGCAGCTCCGGGCAGTCCTTTTCGCCCAGCAGAGCCCGGAAGGAGTCCTCGTGAGCGTACTCCCCTCCGGCCAGCACCGGGTAGCAGAGGATTAGGCCGTCCGGCCGGTGCCCCGCCCCGGAAAAGCCCAGTTCCCCCATCCACTCCCGGCTCCAAAAGGCGCCCAGGCACCCGCACAGATGCCCGCCAGCGGAAAACCCGCAGAGAAAAATCCTCTGCGGGTCGATTTTCCACTCCTCCGCCCGTTCCCGGACCAGCCTCACCGCGGCCGCCGCCTGAAGCAGCTGCAGCGGAAACCGCCCCTCCGGCGCGCAGGCATAGGATAGCAGAAACACGCTTACCCCAGCCGCCAGGAACTCCCGGGCCACTGGCTCCCCCTCCCGGGAGGAAAGGAAGGCGTACCCTCCGCCGGGACAAAGGATGACCGCCGGGTTTTTCCGTCCCGGACAGTAATCTTCCTCCTCAACCAGATACCCCGAAGTCTCGCCGGCGCAGCCGCCCCGGAAACCGCCCTGGCCTCCGGCGGGAGCCGGAGCCAGTCTTCCGTAAAAATCATTCCAGCGCCTCCGCGGAAAACCGCTCAATATCGTAGGCCGCTTCCCGGCAGGGCTCGTCGCATCCCGCCAGCGGAACCGCCGGCTTGCCGTCCGGGATGTAGTCCAAAGTTGGTTCATGGCGCGGTTCGCCAGTGCGCAGGACAAACCGGGAAATCTCATTGACCGCAGACATGAAAATCCAGGAAACTGGCTCCCCATCCGCCCCCCGCAACGCCTCGCCGTTGACGGAAATGCGATACCGGAAAGCTGTGCAGTCGGCCTCCACCGCAATTTCATAAACCTTCCCCGCCTGATATTCCATGGCGGGTAACTCGCAGACCGTGCGGGCGTACAATTTCCCGTCGTCCCGGAACACCAGCCGCACCGCCGTCACACCTTTCGCGTCCAGCAGTTCGGCGTAAAGGCAGCCGTTCCCATCCTGCCGGGGCGTCACCGCGAAGGCAATTCGCATCCGGGCGGCGGGCTTCAGAATTCGCTCTGCCCGGCAGTAATCATAGGGATCCCGGTCAGCGAGCCGCAAAACAGTCTTTCCTCCGACCGGACCCAGTTCTGCTGGAGCCCATTTCGGACTGTAGAGATTCCAGGCCGCCAAATCCCCTTCCCGGGAAAAATCCTCCGCGATCTGCGCCGCCTGCTCCTCGCCCAAAACCGGCACGGGAATCCGGGCAATCCAGACGTCCTCCTTGTTGACCGAATAGGCCACCCAGAGATCGCCATCCGGCGGCTGGGGCAGCCCCTCGGAGATCCCCCGCATGTACTGGGGCCCCAGATCCTTCCAGAAGCCCTCGAACTTCATGGGTGGCACCTCCCCGTGAACCAGCCGCATCTTATCAAAGTCCAGCCCATCCTCCGAAACAGTCACACAGAGCGGATACCGGTGCTGGGTCTCCAGGGTGGGATCGTAGACCATGGCGAACCTCCCGTCGGAGGTCCGGCACCCCCAGACCTTCTGCCCGCTCATAACCAACGAAGGCGACCGGGTCACCGGCCCCCAGGTTTCCCCGCCGTCGTCGCTCCTGGCTGTCATGGAGTGCTTCCACAGGCCGATGACCGTGTCCCCGTCGATGTGGTACCAGCAGAAGGCTTCGTTCTTCCTTCCGGTTTTGGGATGCTTGATCGCGATAAGATCC
Organism: uncultured Nitrososphaerota archaeon; assembly: GCA_934869045.1. Taxonomy (GTDB): domain Bacteria; phylum Bacillota; class Clostridia; order Oscillospirales; family Ruminococcaceae; genus Merdivicinus. The sequence goes on from CAKXAF010000086.1 coordinate 2,334, forward strand.
TCCTTGTCGCCGTTTTCCTCCGCCCACTGCTGCACCGCCAGGCGGTCGGCCAGAAGCTCCCCACAGGCCTCCACAAACCCCGCGTCCGGACAATTCTGATATAACGGATAGCGCAGCAGTTCCTCCGTCCACCCGGCCTGCCAGCAGGGCAGGATGAAAAAAATCCCCCCCAGGCTGCCGTCAGGGAACAGTTCCCGGACCACTCGCCCGATCCCCCTGGTATCCCAGGGCGTCATCCAGGGCTGGGGGGAGAAGCCATAGAAGCCCGACACCAACATCCGTCCGTTAGACGCCTGATAAAAGCTCATCCGCTGATGCATAATGGCGTAGGAGTTCCCATCAAAGGTATGAAGCTCCCCGTCCCGATCCCGAATTTCACAGGCTGGGATGAGGTATTCGGGGAAGGAATCCTGAAAATCATCACAGTGTGCCCCGTCCGTCGAGGACGCCAAAACCGAATACCCGGCCCCGGTGTGCTCGCTCTGGGGGTTGACCAGATATTGAACGTAAAACCGCCCGGCAAAATAGACCGGGTCGGCGGCGTGCTTGTAGGTACAGCCGGTGCCATCGTCCCATTCCGGATGGGTCCGGTTGGCCCGGGCGATTTGATAGCATTTCACCCCCCGGGCCGGAAAAATCTGCCCGTGGTGGTAGTCACAGTTTGGGTGTACGCCGCCGATATAGCGGGGCAGCCCCTCTTTTTTCTGCATAAAATCCTCCTGGCGCATTCCGCGCTCATTTTCAGCCCTCCCCCATCTCCAACAGCCAGGCATATACTTCGTCGTTCCACCCCGGCGCACATTCATGGGCAAAATCCGGGTAAAGGGTGTGGGCCTTGTCCTCTGAGGCCAGGTTGTTGAAGACGGCAAACTGGGTCGACGGCGGACAAACGCTGTCCATCATCCCTGTTGCCATCCGCACCGGACAGCGGACCCGCTCCGCCAGATGATGCACGTCAATGTATCCCAGCGTTTGGAAAAACGCATCCTCCCGCCGGTGGGCCGGATCAAACAGCCGGAAATACTCGGTGATTTCCCTATAGGCCTCCCGGGCCAGCCCCATCCTCCACACCCGGCGGTAGTCGCTGAGGAAGGGGTACCGGACCGCGATCCGGTTCAGCCGGGGTTCCAGCGCCGCACAGGCCACACAGAGCCCGCCCCCCTGGGAACCGCCTACAGCGGCCACCCGGGTTTCGTCCACCTCGTCAAAGCTCATGATGATCCGGGCCAGGGCCGCGGTATCCAGGAAATTGGCCCGGAACAGCAGCTTTTCCGGACCATCCTCCAGCCCCCGGATCAGATGCCCGTGAAGGGTATTCCCCCGAACGCCGCCCGCGTCCTCCGAGGCGCCGCCCTGCCCCCGGCAATCCAGAAAGGCTGCACAGAATCCCCCAGCAGTGTAGCCGAAGGTTTCCCACCAGTCGCCGCAATTTCCACCGTACCCGTGGAAGCAGAGCACTGCCGGACAGGGCTTCTCCCGCTTTTTGGGCCGGACATAATGGGCGTGAATCCGGGCACCGCCCACCCCGTTGAACCAGAGGTCAAAACATTCGGCGAAGGGCGTCTGCATCGGCCCCGGAACCAATACGGGGCGCAGTTCCGTCCCGTCCAGCTCCTTCAGCGCCCGCTCCCAGTAACTGTCAAAATCTGCTGGCTTCGGGGTACTTCCCCGATACTTCCGCAGCTTCTCAAGAGGCATATCCATCTGAAGACCTCCTTTAATGATTCTTTCCCAGAGATTCCTGATATTCCGACGGCGTCATCCCCACCGCCCGTTTGAACGCCCGGCGAAAAGACTCCACCGAATTATAGCCGGTGGCCCCGGCAATCTCCACCATGGTGTACTTCCTGCCAGCCAGCAGCTCCCTGGCCTTGTCCAGCCGGAAATTTTCCAGCCATGCGGCGAAGGTTGTCTTGGCCACCTCACGAAACAGCTTGGAAAGATATGCTTCCGAAATGCTGAACTTAGCCGCTACGGTAGCGACGCTGATCCCGGCGTCGGCATAATCCCGGCGAAGATAATCCTGCACCTCCGCCACCAAAATGCTGCCCCTGTTTTCTTTTTTCCGCCCGATTTCAGCGGTCACAGAAATATAAAAGTCCTCCAGCGCCAGAAATGCACCGAAAACATCATCCTCCTGGAACTTGGCCAGACGGATCTTTTCCCGCAGTCCCTCGTCCCCGATAAAGTCCATGCCTTCGATGAGCACGCCCTTGATCGCGTAGAACAGCTGCTCGCCTGTCAGAACGTTAATCTTGTTGTCGATGATGTTGGCCTGGACCAGGTCATTGAAGATTTTCTGCGCAGCATCGGTGCTGCCGGATTTCAGGATGTTTAACAGATGCTGATGGTCGCTGAGCGTGAACTTGCAGTGGGTAACGTTTCCGCTGATGGTATCATAAAAAACAGGTCTTCCGAATTCAAACATTTTGCTGTACTCCAAAGAAAAGCGTGCTTCTTCGCCGCAGCGGGCCACATCCGGCAAAGCGGTGTAAACATTGCTGATTCCCAGGAGCATCCGCCGCGGCTCTCCGGCTCCGGTATTGATCCGGGCGATGGCCTCGCTGGTCTCCTGGATCAGCCCCTGGATGCGTGCATAGATCTCCAGCCGCTGCTCCGCCGGGAAGCAAAGCAGCACCAGCTGCCCATCCGCACCCGGAAAGAAAGCGCACCGCTCCACGCCAAACTGAGCCGCGAAGAGCTGGCACACCGCATCGGAAAAAGTATCCTCCGCTTGAAAATACTCCCCGCTTTCGCCGCCGGACAGCCGCTCAAAGGCAAACTGCACCCCGATAAAGGCGCACCGCTCCATATCGACGCCCAACTCCTTCGACATCTTCCTCACCAGCTGAGAATCCGCAAACTGCCGGCTCATCAGCACCCGGAAAAAGGCGTCCCGGACCATCTGCTTTTGTCCGGCGCTGTGGATGGTAAGATCCCGGTTTTCCGCAACCAGATGATCCACCGCACTCTGGATCACGCTGTACTCATTGGCTTGCGCCGGTCCCTGCCCGTCCGGAACTGGCAGGGATTCCATCACCTTGTGGATCGGTCTCGCGTTGCGCCGTGCCAGCAGCGCCGCTGCCAGCAGCCCCACCGCTCCTGCGGCGGCCATGGACAGCAGAAGGAGCCGCCGCGTGCTGATCGTTTCCGCCAGGACCTGCTTCTGGGGGTATACGGACAAATAGGTCCACCCGTATTCCGGCGATTTTAGATAGGTGAGGAACATCTCCTCCCCGCCCAGCTTCAGGCTGAAGCTGTCCTGCTCCTGGTCAAAGGCCGCCGTCACGTCGGAGATCCGCTCCGGATCCTTTCCGTCCGCCGCCAGCACCCGGTTATTCTGATCCAGAATCAGATTGAAGCCGCCGGTCCAGTCATTGGAAAAGGAGAGCAGCTGCTGGAGCTGATCCTGATCGAACACGATGCCGATATTTCCATATGCCGCATCCACGACCCCGTCCGGAAAGGTGCGTACAAACAGGATGGTCCCACTGCTTTTGATCTTATCATCTGCCACTTCCACCGGTTCGACCGTTCCCAGTGAAAACGCAAACAACGGGCTGAGCATCACGTTCCGGGAGCCGTTGATTGTCATATGGGTGCTTTCCACGCTATCCTTATGGTAGTAGGACGATGAAATAATGGTCCGATCCTTTAACGCGCAAACATAAACCTGGGAGGCGTATTGATTAGTCGCCAGATATTCGGTCAGCTTTTTCTGCACTTCCCACACCTGATAGGGCGACACCTGCTCTTTCTCCAGGGAATACAGATAGCCGTTGACCGTGCTGTCCCGGGCGATCTGCATCGCCATCCTTTGGGCCTCCTCCAGCTGCATTTCCAGTGTGGAGCGCGCCTGGTCCAGCATGGACAAGTGGTAAGAGGCTGCGTTTTCTGTAATCGTTCCAATGGCCTTGTTGTTGGAAAGCAGAAAAACAGTCATGGGAATGAGCAGAATCAGCAGGTAAGACAGCAGGAAGCTGCGTGTAACCCCGCCGCGCAGGTGGGGAAAAACGGGCTTTTTCATGTCAGCGGCTCCTCTCGGGCAGTCAGCTTGCAAAATCTCACAAAAAGGCAAAAAAGAGGGGGATACTGTGCGGCTTTATCAAGACATCCGGCAAACCTTTTGAGGATATTATAGCATACCCGTCTGTCTCAGTCCAGACATTCCGCCTCAAACCGGCAAAGGGTTTCCTCCAAATTTTCCCGCTCCCCTGCAGTCAGATCCAGCTGCGGTCCCCGTACGGAGGAATCGAACAGCCCCCGATGAGCCAGTGCGCATTTGAACATTGCCAGATTGGCGCCGCAATGGAGAATTTCCGCAATCCGGTTGGCCTTCTTCTGCCATTCCCGAGCGGCGTCCAGATCCCCAGCCTGAAATGCCTGATAAATCTTCACGAACGGCTCCGGATAGGAGCAGGAAATCCCGGAAACCGTCCCGGCACAGCCCATGGCCAGCGCCGGCAGGAAAAGCCTGTCTGTGCCCTGCATCACCTGGAAACTGCCGCCCCGGATGCCAAGATACTCATAGGTCCGGATCATATCCGCCCAGCTGTATTTGATTCCGACTACATTGGGACATTCCCGGGCGATCTGGGCAGCCACCGCCGCGTCGAGGTCATTTCCCGCGCATTGGGGGATGTTATACAGATAGGCGGGAAAATCCGCCGGAACGCTCTGGGACACCGACCGGTAAAACGCGGTCATCTCCCGGGAATTCATGCCGAAAAAGGCCGGCGTCACGACGCCGATTCCGTCCGCCCCGGACTCCGCGGCGTGACGGGAAAGCCGGAGCACCTCGGCGGGATCCGCCGCGCCGGTGTGGATGTAAACGGTGCAGCGCCCCGCAGCAGTCCGGATGACCGTCTCCGCAGCGGTTTTCCGCTCCGCCTCCGTCATTTTGAGCATCTCTCCGGTGGTTCCCAGCGGATACAGGCAGTCCACGCCTTTTCCGATCAAAAACTCCGCCAGTTGTGCCAGCTTTTCTGTGTTCAGCGCGCCGCTTTTTTCAAAAGGGGTAATCATTGCCGTTGTAACGCCGTGCAGATATTTCATGATACAAAACCTCTTTCCATTTTGTGCCGAAAGATGGCCGTCCCGCATAGCTGCAGGACGGCCGTCGGGTTCCGGAATTATTTGGATGCCTGATAACGGGCTTCCGCTTCATTGGCAATGCGAACCAGGTCGTCGGCGCCCTTGGCCTTCAGCTCGCTGACGAAAGCGTCGAATTCGTCCAGAGAGCGTTCGCCGGTGACGAATTTGTTGACTTCCGTAGTGGAGTAATCATCCAGATTCTGGTTGATCTTCTGGATCTCCTCAGCCTCGGCATCGGTGTACGGGGGCTGGATGGGCTGATCAATGATCATATCGCGCTGGTTGTCATAGACATGATAGATGTACTCCGCGGTGACATCCTCCGGATTGCTGGTCATAAATGCATTCTGGGCCTGAGAGTACCACGCGGGGGTGAAGAACAGCTTGCCAAATCCTTTTTCAGAAGCTGCGGCGTAGTAGGGATCGCTGGATTTTCCACGCCATTCCTCGATGAATTCCGCCTTGAACTGAGGCGCTCCATCCACCATCTCATATTCCTGGCCTTCAACGCCGTAGTTCATCAGAAGAGCGCCTTCATCGCTGTACAGCCAGTCAAAGAACTTGATGGCAAGTTCCGGATTTTCCACGTCAGGGCTAATGCCAAAGGTGTTGAATTCGTGGCTCGCGAAACCGTAAGCCCGGGTTTCACCCTTGGAGTTCGCCAGATGGGGGATGGGCTCAATACGGGCATCGGCGTCGGTTTCCTTCAAAGTGGTGTTAAAGGAGTTGATGAAGGTGGGGTTATCGTAGTAGAACAGGTACTTGCCGGACGCCAGGCCGGACTTCCAGTCCTGAGCGGAGGTGATGATGTATTCGTTATCCAGGAGGCCTTCCGCGTAGCACTTGTTGAGGAACGCCAGAGCTTCCTTGTAGTTTTCCTCCAGACGGCCCAGCTTCCACTCGCCGCTGTCGTCCTGATAGAGGTTGTAGTCCGCGCCCAGGCTGGTGATGCAGCTGGTATAGCTGCGGATCAGGTTGTACTCGCCGCGGCTGCCCCACGGAATGGAGTCCGGATAGTTTTCCTTGAAGGCCTTCAGGACGTTATACAGCTCATCCCAGGTGGTGGGAACGTCCAGATTCAGCTCTTCCAGCAGATCCACGCGGATGTTGGGGGTAGCGCCGACCTCCAGGTTAGTGTCCTTACGAATGGTGGGCAGGGCATAGATCTGGCCGTTTACTGTGGCCTTATCCAGATTGGGGATGGTCTCATAAAGCTCCTTGATATTGGGAGCATGCTGGTCGATGAGATCGTCTAGGGCCAGCAGCGCGCCGGCGCTGGTGATTTCCTTTACATCGGTCCAGAGGTAGAAGAAGTCGGGCATGGAGTTGGTAGCCATCAGCGTGTTCATCTTGGTGGCCCAATCGCTGGCGGGAACAATGATTACGTCCAGATTGATACCGGTGAGTTCGGCGATCTTCTGAACGGTCTCACAGTTGTCCGTGTAAGGCTGCAGGGCGTTTTCCGGCCGGAGATAGCTGTAGGTCACCGGGGTGTCCGTCAGCTTGCCGGAGGTGGATTCCGCCTGCGACGCGCTGGATTCCGTCCCGGAAGAAGCAGGTTCGCTTCCGGAAGAAACCGCCGAGCTGCCCGCATCACTGCCGCAGCTGCTTAAAGAAGCCATCATTGCCGCCGCGCAGAGAAAGCTTGCCATACGAGTCCATTTTTTCATCTGTAAATCCTCCTCAAAATTCTGTTTGCTTATGCAAGGCTCTGCGGGTTATCCCTTTACAGAACCAATCATAACACCTTTTTCAAAATATTTAAAGACAAAGGGGTAAATTACCATGACCGGAAGGGTGGTCACCGCGATGACCGCGTATTTGATGGAACGGGTGTCGATGTTGGAACTGGACGCGCTCTCGGAACCCACCGCAAAGGCCAGGTCGCCGGTTGCCCCATCCAAAACGATACTCCGCAGCACCAGTTGTACCGGATATTTAATCTTGTCGGACAGGAACATCAACGCGTTATAGAAGGAATTCCAGTTCCCGACGCCGTAAAAGAGGGTCATGGTAGCGATAATGGGCATGGAAAGCGGCAGGATGATGCGGCAGAAAATATAGATATCGTTGGCGCCGTCGATGTACGCGGATTCCGTCAGCTCATAGGGAAGCCCCTGGAAGAAGGTCCGCATGACGATGACGTTATACACG
>CAKXAF010000087.1:0-603 GCA_934869045.1 uncultured Nitrososphaerota archaeon
CCACTGTCCGGCACGCCGCAGACCACGTCCGCGTCCACCGGGTATTCCTCGGCTAGCTTTACCCCCATATTGAACCGGGCCTGATAGACGCTCAGGCCATCGATGATCGAATCCTGCCGTGCAAAATAGACATACTCGAAGATGCACAGTCCCTTCCGCTCCTGCCGGAGGATCATCCGGCTCTCTGGTTCTCCGTCCCCAAAGATCACCATCTCCCCGGGGCGGACATCCCGAACAAACTCAAAGCCTGCGCTGTCCAAGGCGCAGCTTTCCGACGCCACCGCCCAGCCGTTCGCATTCTTTCCCAGGCAGAGGGGCCGGAAACCCCAGCCATCCCGGACGGCGATGAGCTTGTTCTGGCTGGAGAGAATAACCAGCGAGAAAGCGCCCTTGAGCTGGGCCGCCGCCCTTGCCACAGCATCCTCGATAGCGTCTGTTCCCAGGGTTTCATAGGCGATCAGTGAGGAGATGACCTCACTGTCGTTGGTGGCGGAAAATGCGCAGCCGTGGGAAACGAGCTTCTCTTTGATCTCCCCTGCGTTGACAATATTCCCGTTGTGGGCCGTGGCCAGACGTCCGGTAAGGTATTCGGTGACCATAGGC
>CAKXAF010000087.1:613-3743 GCA_934869045.1 uncultured Nitrososphaerota archaeon
GTGTTCTGCTTGGAGTTGGTACCAGTAGTGGAGTAACGGACGTGGCCGATCCCCGTCTTTGCCAGCGGAAGCCGGGAGAGCACCGCGTTGTTGAAGACCTCGCTGACCAGGCCGGTATTTTTATGATAAAGGATCGTCCCCCCTCGAAGGACGGCGATGCCCGCGCCCTCCTGGCCGCGGTGCTGAAGGGCGCAAAGGGCGTTGTAGGTGATGCCGGCAGCCTCCTCCGTATGGAGCTTTACGCCGAAAATGCCGCATTCTTCCCGCACCTTGTCTAGTTTGTCCCCACAGATTTCCTGCATTCGCAAAAGCGCTCCCTTCCATTTAACGGGTTTCATAGGTTTTCAAAATCTCTTCCGCAACCTCCCGGCGGGTCATGCGCATGTCCATGGCCTGCTTTTCCAGATAGCGGTGGGCCTGGGGCTCCGTGAAACCCAGATACTGCACCAGCGCGCATTTTGCCCGGTCTACCAGCCGCATCTCCTCGATCTTCTGCTGGAGCCGGCCGTTTTCCTGCCGAAGCCCCAGCACCCGTTTCCGGGAGGCATTGACCAGCTTGACGGTCTGGAAAAAGAGCTGACGCCCGATAGGCCGCGGGATGACGAATACGCCATAATCCTCCACCTTTGCAGAGACCGCATCGGCCAGCTCCGCTTTGACCAGCATCAGGATGCCGGAGTCCGTGTCTTGTGTCAGGCTGAGGGCAAGCTCGTGGCCGAATTCATCCTGAAGCGGCGCGTTGATGACGATAAGGTCGAAGCCCTGGTCCAAAAGCAGCCGGCGCGCTTCGCCCCCTCCTCCGGCATAGGCCGGACGGGAAAATCCGCAGCCCCGCAGCAGCTCCGTCAAGAATTCCCTTCCCTTTTCACTGCTGGAGACAATCAGCACCGTTTCCATCCTGCCCATCCCCCTTTCTGTCCGGAAGCGAAGCTCTCAAACCACCGGGAACCAGGCATTCTCCTCATAGAGCAGGGCGTTTCCGGAGCTCCGGGCGGCCTCGCACTCCTCCCGCTTGGCGGCCAGGTACTTGGAAAGCGGCTCCTCCGGCAGCGCTGAACGGATAAACGCGCTGGCCTCCGCTTGATCCAGTGCCTCCTCCAGGCTTCCCGGAAGGGCAGAAATTCCCTCTTCTTCGCCGGGCGGATCTAGAAAGAGGTTCCGGTTAGTTGGGGGACAAAGGGGCAGGCCCTTTTCGATTCCCTCCAAACCTGCCAGCAGCAGCAATCCAAAAGCGAGATACGGGTTGCAGGATGGATCCGGCGAGCGAAGCTCCATCCGGCTGTAGTCCCCTGTAGCCGCCGGGATACGGATCAGCTGGGAGCGGTTTTGGTGGCTCCAGGTCAGGTAGCGGGGCGCCTCACAGACACCGAACCGCCGGTAGGAGTTGGTCAGCGGATTGAGAAACGCGGTCATCTCCTTCACTCGGCTGAGGATTCCCATGAGAAAGCTCTCCGCCTCCCGGCTATGCTCCGAACTGCCGCTGCGGAAGAGATTCTGCCCGTTCCGGAACAGGGAGAGGTTAACATGGAGACCGCTGCCGCTTTTCCCCGAAACCGGCTTGGGCAGAAACGACGCAAACAGTCCGTTTCGGCTGGCCACCGATTTCACTACGTTTTTAAACGTAATCAGGTTGTCCGCCGCGGTTACAGCGTCGTCATAGCGGAAGGCGATCTCGTTCTGGCCGGGTCCCTGCTCATGGTGAGAGGACTCGGGCCGGATGCCCATCTCCTCCAGAGTCAGGCAAATCTCCCGCCGGACGTTTTCTCCCCGGTCCAGCGGCGCCACGTCGCAGTAGCCGGCATGATCCTGGGGGATAGTAGTCGGATCACCGTTTTCATCGGTCTGAAAAAGATAAAACTCGCACTCACTGCCAATGGACGGGTGGTAGCCGAGTTTTTGAATCCTCTCCGCAGCCATGCGGAGAAAGTGCCGCATATCGCCCTCAAAGGGCTGGCCGCCGGGACGGCGGATATCGCAGAACAGCCGGACCACCCGGCCGTGGGACGGCCTCCAGGGGAGCACGGAGAGCGTAGCTGCATCCGGCACGAGAAACAGGTCGGATTCCTCCGCATTCAAAAAGCCCCGGACCGCCGACGCATCAAAGGAGATGCCTGTCTCAAAGGCACGGGGAAGCTCCTCCGGCATCACAGAAATATTTTTGAGGTTCCCAAACATATCGCAAAAAGCCAAACGGATAAACTTGACGTCATTTTCCTTCACAAACGTCAAAACCTCCGGTACGGTAACATCCATGACTTCCCCGCCTTTCCAAAAGGCCGCAATTGCCTGCGGCTCGCTATCCTTTTTGTATATCCGATCAGTTCTGCGTGTAAAGCTGCTTGTAGGGATTCTGGGTATCCGGGGTCAGGACCATAAAGGGGCTGTCCAGAATCTCCCGGCAGGATTTTTGAAATTCGCCGCAGAATTCCTCCAGATAGGGGAGGATTTCCGCCAGCTCCTCCTCCGTGGCGGGAGCCGCCTTGACCTGCTTGGGCAGATCGGGGGGGAGCGTCCCGCAGCGGAGAAACATCTTTCCGCCGTGCATCCCGGTGCCGCAGAAATTGCCCACAATGGGCTTTCCCTCCTGCCCCAGGCCCAAGACGGCGATAATCCCTCCGGCCTGATACTCGCCCAGGAAACTGCCTGCCGTGCCGCCGACGATAAGAACCGGCTTCTTCTCCTGGTATGCCTTCATATGGATGCCAGCGCGGTAACCGGTGTTTCCCTCCACATAGATGCGGCCGCCGCGCATGGCGTAGCCGGTGGCGTCCCCGGACGAGCCGTGGATGAAAATGGCCCCCTCGTTCATGGTGTCGCCGGTGGCGTCCTGGGCGTTGCCCTTGACGGCGATCCGGCACCCGTTCATATACGCACCCAGGGCGTTGCCCGGGGTACCGAGGATGGTAATGGTCCGGCCGGAAAGGCCGCTGCCGATATAGCGCTGCCCCAGGCAGTTTTCGATGACTACATCCGGATCAGAAGAATCACGGATAATCTGATTGAGCTCCTGAAAATCGAGCCCGGCCGCATTGATAAGCATTGACTTCACGCCTTTCTTTCGATATCTCAGGAGAGCATTTTCTTCCGCTCCGCCCGGGAGAACGCCATCAGCTGGGGCTTCTCGCAGATC
>CAKXAF010000087.1:3753-8864 GCA_934869045.1 uncultured Nitrososphaerota archaeon
GCCCGAAATCGATGGAGGAAAGCGGAGTTTCACTGCGGATCAAGTTGGTGTAGATTCCGGCCCGGGCCACGTCCCCGATGAGGAGAAATCCTTTGAGCCGGTCATCTTCATAAAACAGCTTTTTCAGGCTGTTCCCGGCGGAAGAGGAGTATACCTCGCCTGTATAGCTGCCGGCAGTAAGGACATGATAGCCGAAAAAGCCGATGGCGTTCATGGGAATGGCGTGCTCATAGCTTTTTTCGCCTCCCGCCATATTGACGCCCGCGCATTCGCCCTGCATATAGGCGTTGGGAAGGAGGGCCAGGATGCGGTTTTTCCCGCAGGAGACGTCAAAGGATTCCGTGCAGTCCCCAGCCGCGTAAATGTCCGGAAGGGTGGTCTCGCAGGCGCTGCTGACACACACGCCCCGGGCCACCTCCCCTCCGGCTCCGGAAATCAGCTCCGTGTTGGGCCGGACGCCGACGCAGATTGCCAGCACATCGAAGGGAACTATTTTCCCACTCTTCAGCACGGCGGTATTTCCGTCAAAGGCCTCCACGCCATCCCCCAGGACAAAAGAAACGCCGTGATCCTCGATGTGCTTTTGAGCCAGTGCCGCGCCCTCCGAATCCAGGATGCTGGGCAGAATGTGATCTGCCAGATCCACTACAGTCAGGCTCCCGGCCTTATCCGCGATACCCTCCGCGCACTTCAGGCCGATGAGTCCCGCGCCCAGGATGAGCACCCGTTTATCCGGGCCAAGGGCTTTCTCCAGTGCCTTGGCAGAGTCCAAGGTCATAAAAGTAAAGGCGTTTTCCACCTGATCCTGGTCCTTGACCGGGGGCACGAAGGGCCTGGAACCGGTAGCTGCCAGCAGCTTGTCATAAGGAACAGCCTCTCCGCTGTCCAGCAGGACCATTTTGGAGGCGACGTCGATTTTCACCGCCCGCTTTCCGGCCAGCAGGGTGACGCGGTTATCCTCATAGAAGCTGTCCGGCCGGTATTTCATCCGTTCCTCGTCGGTCTTTCCGCACAAAAGATAGGAGATCAGCGGTCTCGAATAGGTGTGATACGGCTCGTCGGTGATCATGGTGACAGAACCCTCCCGGTCTCTGCTGCGAATACCCTCCACGCAGCCCACCGCAGCTGCGGAATTCCCAATAATGACATAGTTCATCACAGGGCCTCCCCTAACGCGTCGTGCTCTTCAAAAACGATTGCCTGATTGGGACATCCCTGGACACAGGCCGGGGAGCCGCAGCTGTTTTTGAGGCAGAGCTCGCATTTCTGGATCACGCCGTCCTCCGACGGCATCACCGCGCCGTAGGGGCAGGAGAGGATGCAGGTGTAGCAGCCCACGCATTTCTCCCGATTAAAGGTGATCACGCCGTCGATGATCCGAAGCGACCCGGTAATGCAGCTTTTTACACACAGCGGATCCTTGCAGTGTCTGCAGGAAACGGCAAAACTGATGCCGTTTTCCTCCTCAATGCGGATGCGGGGATTGATTTTGACGCCCTGGAGGGCCTTGACCATGCCATTGATGCCGGAATTGGCATAGGCGCAGTAGTATTCGCAGAGATGGCAGCCCAGGCACCACTTTTCCTTAACATAGATGCGTTTCATTCCGAAAATCCTGCCTTTCTGTCAGCAGCTTTCGGGAAAAGGGGCCTGGACCGCCGGGACAGCGCCTTACAGGACGAGATACTCCTCCCGTTCCGCGCCGACAGAGACATACTTCACCGGGCAGCCAACCGCCTTTTCCAGATAGCGGATATAGTCGAGGGCCTCCTTGGGAAGGTCCTCCGGTTTCCGGCAGGAACTGATGTCGCAGTGCCAGCCGGGAAGGGTTTCATAAATGGGCTTCGCAGCGTCCAGATCCGCGCCGGTGGGGAATTCCTCCACCCGACGGCCATTGATATCGTAGGCGACGCAGACCGGGATCTCGTCCAGATAGCTTAACACGTCCAGCTTGGTCACCGCCAGCTCATCCGCGCCCTGGACCCGCACGCCGTACCGGGAAGCGGGTACGTCAAAGCCGCCGACCCGGCGGGGACGGCCGGTAGCCGCGCCGTATTCGCCGCCGGCCTCGCGCAGGCGCTCCGCCGCTTCGCCGAAGAGCTCACAGGTAAAGGGGCCTTCGCCGACGCAGCTGGAATAGGCCTTCATGATGCCGATGGACAGGCTCAGCTTATGGTTGGGGATTCCCGCTCCCACCGGCGCGTAGGCGCTGATGCTGGAGGAGGAGGAGGTAAAGGGATAGATGCCGAAGTCGATGTCGCGGAGAGCGCCCAGCTGAGCCTCAAAGAGGATCTTCCTGCCGGATTTCTCCGCCTGATCCAAATAGCTGCCCGCGTCGCAGACGTAGTCCTTCAGCTGACCGCCGTAGGTTTCCAGCCAGGCCCACATCTCGTCATAGGAGACCGCGGGCGCGCCATAAACGCCGGTAATGGTCAGATTTTTCCAGTCCAGAACAGATTTCAGTCGTTTTTTAAGATACTCCGGCTGGAGCAGGTCGCCCATCCGCAGGGCCTTTTTCATATACTTGTCGCCATAAACCGGGGCGATACCGCGGCGGGTGGAGCCGAACTTGGCGTCGCCCAGCCGGTCCTCCTCCAAGCAGTCCAGCAGCTTGTGATACGGCATGCAGATGATCGCCTTATCGCTGATCTTCAGGTTGGCGGGACTAATGGAAACGCCGGCGTCGGTGAGACGCTTCATTTCGCCGCAGAGGTGTTCCAAATCAATAACCATGCCGTTGCCCATAACGTTGACGACCTCAGGCCGCAGAATGCCGGACGGAAGCAGGTTCAGGATGAATTTGCCCAGATGGTTCACGACGGTATGTCCCGCGTTGTTGCCGCCCTGGTAGCGGACCACAACGTCATAATCCTGGGAGAGCAGGTCGACCATGCGGCCCTTTCCCTCGTCCCCCCAGTTGATCCCGGTGATTGCTGTCAGCATATTGTTTCCTCCTGTTTTTTCACGGAATGTTTGCTCCGCCCCTCCGGCGAAGAACTACTTATTATTATAGCATATTCCAGCAGAAAAATCATCGTTTTGCCGGAGTTCTGCCAGATTCCATATTTTTTACAAAATCATTCCATGGGGGAGGAAACGGAAAGTGGGATTTTACCAGCTTATTCGCCGGCGTGCTTGATTCCGAGGATTTGAAGCTCTTTATCGGTGAGCCCGACGCCCCGGAGCATGAGGCGATTTCCCTTCAGCGCTTCGAGGGAGTTGATGCCCATACCGCCCATCATCTCCTGAATCTCATGGTTCCAGGCGGTGATGAGGTTTACAAGCCGCTGGCTTCCGACATCCGGGTTCAGGCGCTTGACCAGCTCGGGACGCTGGGTGGCAATGCCCCAGTTGCACTTGCCGGCCTGACAGGTGCGGCAGAGGTGGCAGCCCAGAGCCAGCAGAGCTGCGGTGGCGATGTACACTGCGTCAGCTCCTAAGGCGATGGCCTTGACGATATCGGCGCTGGAGCGGATGGAACCACCCACTACGATGGAAACGTTGTCGCGGATCCCCTCTTCCCGGAGCCGCTGGTCCACACTGGCCAGGGCCAGCTCGATGGGAATGCCTACGTTGTCCCGGATGCGGGTAGGAGCCGCGCCGGTACCGCCGCGGAAGCCGTCTATGGCGATGATATCCGCGCCGCTGCGGGCGATGCCGCTGGCGATGGCCGCCACGTTGTGGACCGCCGCGATCTTGACGATGACCGGTTTCTGATACCCGGTAGCCTCCTTCAGGGAAAACACCAGCTGGCGCAGGTCCTCGATAGAATAGATGTCGTGATGGGGCGCCGGAGAGATCGCGTCAGAGCCCTCGGGGATCATCCGGGTCTTAGAGACCTCGCCTACGATCTTCGCGCCGGGGAGATGCCCGCCGATGCCGGGCTTTGCGCCCTGACCCATCTTGATCTCGATGGCCGCGCCGGCTTCCAGATAATCCTTGTGGACGCCAAATCGGCCGGATGCCACCTGAACGATGGTGTGGGGGCCGTATTTGTAAAAATCCTCATGGAGACCGCCCTCGCCGGTGTTGTAGCAGGTTCCCAGGGCTTCCGCCGCCCGGGCCAGGCTCTCGTGGGCGTTGTAGCTGATGGAGCCGTAGGACATGGCCGAGAACATCACGGGAACTGAAAGCTCCAGCTGGGGGCTCATTTTGGTGCAGATACTGCCGTCGGGATTCCGGGTGATCTTATCGTTCTTTTTGCCCAGAAACACCCGGGTCTCCATGGGCTCCCGGAGAGTATCGATGGAAGGATTGGTCACCTGGGAGGCGTTTATGAGGATCTTGTCCCAGTAGATGGGGTAAGGCTGCGGGTTTCCCATGGAGGAAAGCAGCACCCCGCCGCTTTCCGCCTGGCGGTAGACCTCATAGATGGTCTGCTTGCTCCAGTTGGCATTTTCCTTGAAGGTATGGTCTGTTTTCACGATTTTTAGCGCCTTTGTAGGACACAGGGAAACGCACCGGTGGCAGTTGACGCATTTGGAATCGTCGGCCAGCATCCGGCCCAGGTCCGCGTCGTAATGATGGACCTCGTTGGCGCACTGGCGCTCGCAGGCCCGGCAGGCGATGCAGCGGTCCGGATTGCGGACCACCTCATAATCGGGATAAAAGTAGTTGATGGGCATTACCGGACACCTCCGTTCAGGGTGACGATCACCGGTTCGCCGCCCCGGGGGGCGTACATCCGGTCGGGATTGGGCTCCAGGATGCGGATGGCGCATTCCTCGCTGGCGGCGTAAAACATTTCGCCTTTTTCCGCCACGACCATACTCCGGAGCTTCAGCCGGTCGTTGAGGGCCATCATGCCGCCCTCAAAGCCCAGCAGAATGGAAAAAGGCCCTGTGACCAGGAGGCTTGCGAAGGTGTTGCGCAGATAGGTGGCCTTCTCTCTGGCCGTCGGCTCCATCCGGTCGATGGTGGACCAAAAGGGTGCGGCGATGACCGCGGCCACCTCCTCCATGGTCAGGCCCTGCCGGCGGTTCAGGTAGTCGACGATGTAAGTGATGACCTCGGTATCGGTCTGGAGAGTACATTTATAACCGAACATCTCTATAAAACGTCTGTTCGCGTCATAAGATGAAATCTCGCCGTTGTGAACGATTGTATAATCC
>CAKXAF010000087.1:8874-9481 GCA_934869045.1 uncultured Nitrososphaerota archaeon
ATCCAGCATGGCAAAGGGATGCGCTCCGCCCCACCAGCCGGGGGTGTTGGTGGGATACCGGCCGTGAGCCGTCCAGGCGTAGCCCGCGTAATCCTCCAGGCGGTAGAATTCGCCTACATCCTCCGGAAAGCCTACCGCCTTGAAAACGCCCATATTCTTGCCGCTGGAGAATACATAGGCACCTTCGATTCGTGTGTTGATGCGCACGACGCATCGGGCGGTGTATTCCTTTTCATCCAGCTGGCTGTCCGCCAAGCGTGTGGGAAGAGGGGCGACGAAATACCGCCAGATCAGCGGTTCATTGGTGATTTTGGGCGTCTTCCGGATTGGGATCTTTGAGAGGTTCACGATATCGAAATGGCGCTCCAAAAATTTTTCGCAGTCTTCCTTGGCGTCGGTGTCATCGTAAAACACATGGAACGCATAAAGCTCCTTGTATTCCGGATAAATTCCATATCCGGCGAAACCGCCGCCCAGACCGTTGCTGCGGTCGTGCATGGTCGCAATGGATTTGACGATTCCCTCGCCGCTGATCCTCTTTCCCTCTTTGGAAAAGACGCCAGAGATCGCGCAGCCGGAAGGAATCCGGATTTGCCCTTCCTTGAGC
>CAKXAF010000088.1:0-891 GCA_934869045.1 uncultured Nitrososphaerota archaeon
GGCATAGGCTGGCTGATCACCGCAGCGGTTACCGGCGGAGTGGGAGGACTGGGCTTTTTGGTGGTCGCGATCCTGTCCAGCATGATCGAATCCCGGGTGGATATCACCTATCAGGAAAACGGAACCACCTGGTACACCAGCGGACCCGGGTACTCCTTTACCGGATTTGTAGAAAAATACCGGCTGGGGGCTCTTTTGTGGGTGTTTGGGACGCTGATCGCGGCGGCGTTGGTCTTTCTTTGGATATGGTGGGAAAAGCGGTGGAATGAGGACAAATAAGTCGGATTTTCCGCGGCGTTCTTTTCGTTGTTTTTTTTTCGGGAATATGCTACAATGGAAAAAGGTCCCATGAGGTTTCCGTCTAAAATCCTTTGTTTTGAATATACTGGTAAAAACGGAAACGGGGGATTTCGATGTCTGCATTTCGGGAAAAGCATCCGTTCCTGCCGCGGGTCCTGGCTGGGATTCTGGGCGCTGTTCTCACAGTAGTTGTCTGCTGGATCACAGCTTCTTTTCAGCGGGAGGCGCCGGTACAAGGGGCGCCTGCGGAGGGAATCTCCGTGCCTGCTGTGATGTATCATAACGTCCTTCCGGACGGCTCCAGCGGGCTGGGGGAGTTTGTGATCTCCGCATCTGAGCTGGAGGGGGATCTCCGCTTCCTGCAGGAGGCCGGTTATACAGCTGTCACGCCCCGGGAGCTGTCGGATTTTGTCCGGGGGGTTGGAACCCTTCCGGAGCGCCCTATCCTGCTTACTTTTGACGACGGCTTTGAAAGCATGGAAAAGGTGGTCCTTCCCATGCTGGAAGCCTATCAGTTCCGCGTTACGGCGGCCATCGTTGGGAAATATACGGACCTCTATTCCGGGGACGTCCCCCGGCAGCTGTCCTATT
>CAKXAF010000088.1:901-9430 GCA_934869045.1 uncultured Nitrososphaerota archaeon
ACCTGAGCTGGAACCAGGTAAAGGCCCTGCAGGATTCCGGGTTGGTGGAAATCGCCAATCATTCGTATGACCTCCATGAGCTGGATGGAGAGCGACGGGGAATGAAAAAAAAGCGGGGAGAGTCTGACGGGGATTATCGGAAGGCTCTGTCTGACGACTTGCTTCTGCTCCAGGAAAAGTGCCGGAATCACTTAGGAGGCGAACCTTTGGCTCTGGTGTACCCCTATGGCTTTTACAGTGAGGAAAGTGAGAATCTTGCCAGAGAATTTGGTTTTTCTGTCACCTTTTCCTGTGAGGAAGGGGTCAGCCTGATTTCTGATAAGGAAAGCCTTTTCGGCATCAAGCGCTATAACCGGGAGCACGGAGCCAGCCGGGAAGCGTTTTTTCAAAAAATGGGGATCGGCTGATCCCATAAGGACGGTGAAAGCTTGCAAAATCTCACCAATCTGGGCACGATCCGTGAAATTATGGACCGGTTTGGCTTTACCTTCTCCAAATCGCTGGGACAGAATTTTATCGTGAACCCCTCTGTCTGCCCCCGCATCGCGGAACTGGGCGGTGCGGGGCCGGAAACCGGCGTGCTGGAAATCGGCGCGGGTTTCGGGGTTCTGACCAACGAGTTGGCATCCCGGGCGAAAAAGGTAGCGGTGGTGGAATTGGACAGCCGCCTGCTGCCTGTTCTGGAATACACCCTGGCGGAGCATCAGAATGTGGTTGTCCGCAACCAAGATATTTTGAAGACCGACCTTCCGGCCCTCCTGGAAGAGGAATTTCCCGGGATGGAGGTGGTGATTTGTGCCAATCTGCCCTATTACATCACCTCTCCGATTCTGATGACGCTGCTGGAAAGCCGGCTGCCCGTCAAGGCAATCACGGTGATGGTGCAGAAGGAGGCCGGGGAAAGGCTCTGTGCGCCTATGCCGTCCCGGGCCTGCGGGGCCGTTACGGCCGCCGTGCGATATTACAGCGAGCCGAGAGTGCTGTTTCCCGTGAGCCGGGGAAGTTTTTACCCCGCGCCCAACGTAGACTCTATGGTGGTGCGGTTGGACGTCAGGGACAGGCTTTCCCTGGAGGGAGAGGAGGAGCGGCGGCTCTTCCGCGTGGTCCGAGCGGCTTTCGGACAGCGCAGAAAGACCCTGTCAAACACCCTGGCCTCCGGCTTGGGGCTTCCCAAAGAGGCGGTGGCCGCGGCGATTGCGTCCGCTGGCCTTAAGCCTTCCGCCCGGCCGGAGGAGCTTTCCCTGGAGCAGTTTGTCACCTTATCCCGCCAGTTTCCCGGATTCTGACTCTGTATCAGAAAGGACAAAATATGGACGATAAAATTCGCAGAGCTACTCCCGCAGATTATCAAAACCTGATTGATTTTGCAACGATGGTGTTTTATGTTGACTTCCCTTACCGTTTGCCAAAGCTGTATGAAGGCCATCCGGAAACGGCTCCCTGTCATCTGCTCATTACGGAAGAGGAACGGATTAAGGCTATGGCCGGCAGCTTTCCGCTGGAGATGCGGGTAGGGGATACCTGCCTGAATGTCCGGGGGATCGGGACGGTCTCTGTCCACCCCTACTGCAGGGGAAAAGGCTACATGAAGCTTTTGCTGAAGCAGCTCATGGAGGAGGCCCGTGCAGAGGGGGCCGACCTGGTCTGTCTGGGTGGACAGCGGCAGAGGTACGAATATTTCGGATTTGGCCAGGCCGCCGCACAGCTTTCCTATAGCGTCAATCCCACCAACCGCCGTCACTGCAGAGCGGTTTCCACCCAGGAGATCCAGCTGCTGCCCCTGGATGAAAACGGGGAATATCTGAGCTTGTGTCAGAAGCTCCACGACAGCCAGACCGTGGCTGCCATCCGGGAGATTTCCCGCTTTGGCGAAATCCTGCACACCTGGGACAGCAGCGGATGGGTCATTCTAGAAAATGGGGAATTCCTCGGCTATGCCAGCATCAGCGATCAAGGTGCGTCTGTGCAGGAGCTGGTTCTCATGGACTACCGTCCGGCACTGAAGGTGATTTTCCGGATCGTGGAACACTGCGGCCGGGATGTAGAGTTTCTGCCCACTTGGGAGCAGACCGAGCTGATCCGGGCGCTCAATTGCGTGGCAGAACAGTCCGTCATCCGCAACGGGGAGATGATCAATGTGCTGAACTATCCCCGGGTGATTGAGGCGTATCTGGGTCTGAAGGCCCGCCGGTGCGGTATCCTGGATGGCCGGTATGTGATCGAGATCAAAGAGGCCGGGCGCTTTGCCATTTCGGCGGAGAACGGAACCGTACAGGTCTCGGAGACCAGCGAAGCACCGGATGTATCCCTTCCCCATCTCCAGATGATGGCCCATCTGTTTGCGCCGTCTTCCGCGCCGCTGTACGGTACGGAGTTGGAACGGAATTGGTTCCCGATTCCGCTGATTCTTCCTTCTGCGGATATGGTTTAAAGGGCAAATTAAAATTTTGCGAATTTTTGAAACTTTTTCGGGAAAATCTATTGACATGTGGTCTGGTTTATGATAAAATAACTTCTGTTCCCGTCGAGTCGAGGCGGGACAGGTTATGGCGGCATAGCTCAGTTGGCTAGAGCATTCGGTTCATACCCGAAGTGTCGATGGTTCAAGTCCATTTGCCGCTACCAACGGCCCGTTGGTCAAGAGGTTAAGACACCGCCCTTTCACGGCGGTATCGCGAGTTCGATTCTCGCACGGGTCACCAGTTCAGCCTTGGATGCAATCGTGTCCGAGGCTGTTTTTATTGTTTTTATGCGGAAAGCCCCTGCCGTGTTTCGGAATCAACCGGAAACGCGGCAGGGGATCTTTTTTGATAACAACCATCACGATGTCGGTGAAAGGCCATTGAAAAAGGCGACTCTCTGCCGCCGGCTAAGCCGGCGGATCTTTATTTGCAGGCGATTACAGCGTCAGCTCCATCCGGCGGATGATGTGATCCTGGTATTCCCGGTCCAGCTCGACAAAATAGCCGCTCCAACCCCAGACCCGAACGATGAGATTCCGGTACTGCTCCGGGTGGTTCTGGGCGTCCAGGAGGCGGTCCCGGTTTACGGCGTTGATCTGGATCTGGTGTCCGCCCAGGAGGATGTAGGAGCGGATCAGAGACGCCACCTTGGAAATACTGTCCGGCGTGCGGAAGAGGGTGTCGTGAAGCTCGATGGTCAGGGGGCCGCCGTTGACCGTGCGGGTCAGGTCCGGTTTGCTGAAGGATTTTACCACCGATACTGGTCCCGCACATCGACAGAAGAGGCTGGGGGAAAAATTGGCGGGGATGGGTTCCCCGGCCCGGCGGCCGTCGGGAGTGGCTCCCAGGTTTTTTGCGTGCCAGAGGTAGTACATGGCAGATCCGGTCCCGGCCCGGAAGCAGCCACCCCGGTCGTTGCGGAGCCCTTCTAGGGCGGAAGAGAAGGCGGCTAAGAGCTCGCAGGCAATCTGATCCACCCGGTTATCGTCGTTGCCCATTTTCGGGGCGTCGAAGCGCAGCTTATGGAACAAGGCCGGCTGGCCTTCAAAATCCTCCTCCATGGCCTTCAGGAGCGCCTCTTTGGAAACGGAGCCATCTCCATATACATAAGCCTGCACAGCGGCCAGGGAGTCCGCGGCAGTGGCCAGACCGGTGCCGTGGATGCCGTAGTTGTTATAAATGCAGCCCTCCGAAAGATCCCGGCCATTTTCCAGGCAGCCCTCCATCATCAGGGAGAGGAAGGGTGCGGGATAGAGATACACGGTCCCGATTCCGGCGCAGATCCGGCTGGCCTCCCGGCGGATCTCCTGGCAGACATGGGCAAACAGCGACGGATAGTCCGGGGAATCCATCAAATGATCCGCAATGGCAGTGCGGGCGGCTCCGGCAAAAGAAAGGGCGTCGATGTTGACGATCTCCATCCCCCGCTTTGGAATGATGAACTCCCAGCAGGCGGCGATGGCGTAATCGCGGGCGTCTTCCAGGGAATAGCCCAGGGCGGTGAGGCCGGGAATGACCACATCATCGTTGGAATACTGGGGAAAGCCCAGGCCCTGGCGGGTCAGCTGGGTGCCTAATTCATAGACGGACTGAGGGGTTTCCCGGCTGACCCGGAGATTGATTTTTGGGTCGATGAGCTTCAGCTCCAGGCTGGCCCGGAGGGACCATTTGCTGAGCCGGTTGAAAAGAGGCGTACCGTCCGCAAGGCAGCCGCCCAGGACGATGCTCTGGCCGTTGTCCCCCTGCTGCATGCCGGGATAGAGGTCGCTGTCCAGGTTGAAGGTGAGAAAAAATTCCTCCAGCAGTTCAAAAGCATCCGTTTCCGTGAGAATGCCCACTTTCAAATCCTGCTCCAGATAGGGGGCAAGGTAGCAGTCGATACGGCCCAGGGTGTTGTGGTAATTTCCGGCCAGCCACATGGTGAAATGGAGGATCCGCATCAGCTGCAGCGCTTCCTGGAAATGGACGGGCGCGCGCTCCAGAAGGGCGCTGAGGGTTTCAGCGGCGGGATTTCCCTGACGGAGGGCTTTGTCGCGGTACCGGCGGACCAGGCGGTTCAGGGCGTGAAGGACGGCCAGCTCTCCGTCGTAAAAAGCGGACTTTTCCGGCAGGCGGCTGCGGCAGTCCTCCACCCTGTGCACCATTCCGGGCAGGCCCAGAGCCAGGAAGGTTTCATAATCGACGCAGATATTGGAGATTTCCCCCCGTTCGTGGAGGTGATACTTTTGGCGGAGGGCGCCGGTTTCTTCCGCCGTGAACAGCTCCGGAACAGAGGGGAGGGTCCGGAGGAAAAGGATCCGCTGATTG
Source organism: uncultured Nitrososphaerota archaeon (assembly GCA_934869045.1). Classification (GTDB taxonomy): domain Bacteria; phylum Bacillota; class Clostridia; order Oscillospirales; family Ruminococcaceae; genus Merdivicinus. The sequence goes on from CAKXAF010000088.1 coordinate 5,671, forward strand.
GGAAAGAAAAGGGGAGTTTCCTCATCCAGAAGCAGCTGCAGCCGGAGGACTGCCCGGTCAAAGGGGGAAAGCTCCTTCCGCTGGAAACGGGCGGAAAATTCAGCAGCGTCGAAGGAAGCGCGGCGAAAGGCGCGGTGCTTTTTTTCAGTGATAAAAAACTGGCGGAGGGAGGAAATTCGTTCGGTCATAATACTTGGCTCCTTATTCCGTAAGATTCGAACAGGCCGGGATGTGTCCGGACGGGCTGTTCCACGGGAAAATCGGGGCGGTAGTCCATGTGCAGCATGGCATATTTCGCCCCGGCGGTCAGATGGTAGGGAAGCAGCTCCACGCACTCCATAGAAGGGCAGCCGGCCAGGAGACGGGCGGAGGCTTCCAGGTTTTCCCGGGTATCGCTGACCCCGGGAATCAGGGGAATGCGGATGCGGAAGGGAACGCCGCTCTGCTGGAGCAGGCGCAGATTTCCGAGGATCTGCTCATTGGAAACGCCGGTATAGCGCCGATGGGCCTCTGCGCTGGCCAGTTTCAGATCCATCAGGACGAAATCCAGACGGTCAACAGCTTGCTTAAAAAGCTCTGATGCGCAATAGCCGCTGGTTTCAATGGCGGTATGAACATCCGGGAGGGCCTCCAGCACCTCCAAAAGGAACGCCCCTTGGAAGAGAGGCTCTCCGCCGGAAAAGGTTACGCCGCCGTCCAGAGCGGCGTAATAGGCGCTTTGCCGCCGGATCCGGTTTACCAGCTCTGCTGACGTCAGAATTTCCCCACAGATTTTCCGGGCGCCCTGGGGACAGACACGGACACAGTCCCCGCACAGGATGCAGCTGTCGGGATGACGGCAGACGGCGGCGCAGTTCCCGCAGTGGGTGCAGGAACCGGCGCTGATCATCAGCTGGGGCGCGGAAGCCAGTCCTTCCGGATTGTGGCACCACTGACATCGGAGGGGGCAGCCCTTGAAAAAAACCGTTTGTCGGACCCCTGGGCCATCCTGTACGGTAAATTCGCGCAGTTCAAAAATTGTGCCGGAAAGCATAAGTCCCTCCTTATCATTAACGTTAATGTTTCTTGTATTCAGCGTACATCATCCCCGTTAAAAAGTCAAGGGGTTGTTTGGAAAAGTTTTAAAAGCGATGGATTTTCCGGGGAGCAAAAAGAAAGAACGCCTGAGGTGTGCTCCAATAAGACAGTATGAGACATTACTGACATAGGGTAGCTGCCGTACAGGAGTGCGACAAGAAAAAAAGGCGATACTTGGTTTTCAAAACCAGGTATCGCCTTTTTCTATCCAAATCGAATGTTTGATACTATTATTGGAGGTACATATGATGCAGGAACTGAACTATATTCGTTGCGGTGATTACTATATTCCCGATATTCGCTTGCCGGAGGAAAACAGACCCATTGGTCGTTGGGGGCGTATGCACAGAGATTATCTCAAGGAGCATAACCCTATCCGTTTTGATACCCTGTGCCTTGACGGTACGCTCTGGACTTATCTGGCTGATTTGAACGAGCAGGCACAGAACCGTTTAGAAGTTATCATTGAGCAGATGAAAGTCGCTGAGAGCGTGACAGAGGACTTGAAAGCAACTGACCAAATGGCATGGGTCGGAGCTATGAACAGCATCCGTAATCGTGCAGAGGAAATTATTCTGCGTGAGATGATCTACGAGGAGGATGCGGTATGAGAATCCTTGAAGAATTTTGGTATGGCAATATCGAACCAACTGAGTATGATACATCCGCTTCCAAAGAATACAAGAAGCTATTGGAACTGATTTGTAGGAACGAAGAAAAGCTCAAAGCTACCATGACAGACGAGCAGAAAGAGTTGTTTGATAAATACGCTGACTGTGTGCGAGAATATCAGACTATCACCGATTGCTTACTGTTCCAGAGTAGCTTTAAGTTGGGAGCGAGGATGATGTTAGAGGTCATGGAGGAATAAGCAAACGCATAGCTGTAACGCCCGTTGTTCATTAGAACGATGGGCGTTTTTTACTTTATTGATTATAAACAACCCACATAAACGCCTAATTGTCCGTTATCTTGACATTATTGCGCATATATGCTAAAATAGTGTTAGCTGTAAGTTAACAGCTAACACTATGAAGGGAGGAATATCAATGGCTGTATCAGCTGCCGATAAGAAAAAACTTGGCAAGTGGATTAAACAAGCAAGAGAAAAGAAACAACCGCACCTTTCTCAGCGACAGTTGGCACTGGCTGTAGATATCACAAATGCATCTCTCAGTTCGATTGAAAGCGGGATGATTTTTCCTTCCGAAGAGTTACTGTTAAAACTAATAGCGCAACTTCAGCCACCTCCTGAACTGCGTGAAAAGATGTTGACTCTTTTTGCAAAGGCAAAAGGAACATCACCACCGGATATAAACGCAGAACTCAGTAAAAGTCCTAAACTCTGGGGTCTGATCAGACAACTAATTGAAGCGGATCCCTCAGAAGAACAAATTTTACAAATTGAACAACTTATTTGTGCGGGTATTTCCGCAGCAGGAGGAACAACAAATGACATTGAATGAGCTTTTTAAAAATACTACATACGATGACACACTTTTTTCTGCCGAAGCGAAATCTGCAGTAGAATCTCGTATTTTCATGAAGGCTGTTCGTGGTTCAGAGACACCACATATTACTTGTGCGATCCGCAACAAAGAGATCAAGCTTACTCCCGAAGAGGCTGTTCGCCAGCTTTATATCTACAAGCTGATGAACGAGTACGGATACGCAGCCAGCCGAATTCAATTGGAAATCCCAATACACTTTGGCCGTGAAGTAAAACGTGCAGACATTGCTATCATGGACAAGGATCGCCCCATGGTTCCTTATATCATTGTCGAGCTGAAAAAGCCCAAGCTCACCGACGGCAAGGAGCAGCTGAAATCCTATTGTAACGCTACCGGTGCGCCTATTGGTGTTTGGACCAACGGTGAACAGATTTCTTGCTACAATCGAAAGGACCCTAATTTCTTCGAGGAAATCAGTGATATTCCTAAGGCAACACAGAAGCTTTCCGATATCATCAACGAAAAGTTCACCTATGAAGACCTGAAACGCAAAGACAAAATCAGCACACAGAAAAAGTCCCTTCGTTCCTTGATTAAGGAAATGGAGGATGAAGTCTTGGCAAGCGCGGGTGTAGATTCCTTTGAAGAAATCTTCAAGCTTATTTTTGCTAAATTGTATGATGAGTTGATTTGCGCTAATGACCCCACCGCCTATCTGCAGTTCCGTAACACTGGTGATACCGATTTTGAGTTAAAGGAAAAGATCCAGGGACTGTTTGATGATGCAAAAAAGAAATGGGAAGGCATTTTTACAGATGAAAGCAAAATCCTGCTTTCCCCTTCCCATCTTGCAGTCTGTGTTTCTTCTTTGCAGGACATTAAGCTCTTTAACAATAATCTTGACGTCGTGGATGATGCCTTTGAATATCTGATGAGCAAGGCACAGAAAGGTGAAAAGGGCCAGTATTTTACTCCTCGATATGTCATTGACATGTGCGTCAAGATGATGAATCCTACCACTAAGGATAAGATCATAGACACAGCCTGTGGTAGCTCTGGATTTACCGTCCATAGCATTTTCAAGGTTTGGAAGGATATTCGAAAGGAAAAGGGGCTTCCTGCAGGTGAGGGCTTCACGGCAGCTGAACGTATCCCTGAGGAAACCAATTTCGTTAGGGACAATGTTTTTTCCATTGACTTTGATGAAAAAACTGTCCGAGTTGCCCGTACAC
>CAKXAF010000089.1:0-3823 GCA_934869045.1 uncultured Nitrososphaerota archaeon
GACCAGAAGGTATGTAGGAATGATGCCGCCGCTGAAGTACATGGTGAGGATGATCATGGCATTAATGACCTTTTTCCCAGGAAAGGCGGGGCGGGACATGGCATAGGCCACACTGGAAGTCAGCAGAAGGTTGTAGGGTACCCCCAGAGCCACGATGAACAGCGTCGAGCGATATCCTCGCAGGATGCTGCCGTCCTCGAAGAGATAGAGGTAGGCGTCAAAGGTGATCTTTTTGGGAAAAAGCATAAAGGGCGTTTGGATATACTCCTTCTGGGAGACCAAGGAGACCAGCACGGAATTGTAAAACGGATAAAATACGATCAGCCCGCAGAGAGACAGAAAGAGTACAATCAGCGCATAGGAGAAGGTCCAGCCGTTTTTCTTTCGTTTCATATCGTTCCTCCTCCCTAAAAAATGCCGTTGGACTGGCCGCTGATGACTCGGGAGATTTTGTCAAATGAGAACAGCAGGATAAAATTGATTACGGATTTGAAAAGTCCTACGCCTGTGCTGAACCCAAAATCCGTACCTGTTCCGAAGGTAATACGGTAGATGTAGGTGTCCAAAATATCGCTGACCGGCCGGACCGCAGGGTTCTGCAGATTGAAGATCTGGTCAAAGCCCGCGTTCATGACGCCCCCCACCGCAAGAATCAGCATGACCACTGCTGTGGGCCGGATGCTGGGCCAGGTGATGGCAATCATCTTCTGGAATTTCCCGGCGCCGTCAATGGTGGCTGCCTCATACAGCTCCGGACTGATGGCCGAGATCGCGGCCAGATAGATGATGCTTCCCCAGCCGGCGCTCTTCCAAATTTCAGAAAGATACAGAAGTGGCCGGAAGATCCGCACATCCGCCAGAAAATCCTTCCGTGCAAACCCCATCATGGCCAGCAGGTTGTTGACTGCGCCTCCGTTGGAGAGGAGATTGATGAGAATGCTGGAAACCACCACCCAAGAGAGAAAGTTCGGGAAGGTGAGCACCGTCTGCAGCGTCTTTTTAAATGGCCCCTTGTTCAGCTCGTTGAGCAGCAGTGCCAGGATGATGGGAACCGGAAATTGGAACAGGATCCGGCTGAAGCTGATGATGAGGGTGTTTTTTAGGGCCAGATAAAATTCGTTGTCCCGGAAGATTCGTACAAAGTTATCGATGCCGTTCCAGGGACTCCCCAGGATTCCAGCCCGGATCTGAAAGTCCTTAAACGCGATGGTGAGACCGTACATCGGCCCATAGGCAAAGATGAGATAGTAGGCCATTCCGGGCAGCAGGATTAGGTAGATGTACCGGTTTTTCAGGATTTCCCGCCACAGGCGTTTCTGCGGCCGGGCGGATTGATTGACGCGGCTCATAGGACGCTCCTCTCTGCAGTCCAAGGCCCGCCCGGCATGAAAAGGCCGCATGCCCGCGGAAAGGCATGCGGCTTTTTCTAGCCCAGCCTAAACCTTGCACAAAACTTATCGGATGCATTTATTATAACTGGTCATTCCAGATAAGTTGATGGCAAAATTTCGGCTTTCGATGGATTTTTTTCGGAAGTTCCCAATTAGGACAGCAGTGGGATCCGAATAGTCACCCGTGTGCCCTTTCCCGGTTCGCTCTCCAGCGTCAGTCCGTACTCGCCGCCAAAATCCAATTGGAGACGGCGATTGATATTGTCCAGAGCCACGCTGTTTCGGCGGGAGGACCCGGCTTTTCGGAAGGTTTGGGCATGAAGATACCGGTTGATCTCCTCCAGGCGGCCGGGTTCGATCCCAGCGCCGTTATCCTCCACAAGGATGCACAGCCCGCTCTCCTCCCGCCGGGCAGAAATGCGGACGGTTCCGCCGCTGCGGCCGTCCAGCCCGTGACCAATGGCGTTCTCCACCAGCGGCTGCAAAATCATCTTGGGCATCCGTGCTCCCCGGAATTCTGTCGGGACGTCCACCTCCAGATGGTACCGTCCGGGAAGGCGGATGTTGATGATTTCGAAGTAATCCGCCGTACAGGTCAACTCCTCCGAAACCAGCACACTGTCCCGCGCCTTGATGCTGTAACGGAAAATTTTGGCCATGGAGCTGGCCAGGATCTGAATTTCCGGTGCCTGATACGCCTGGCCGATGCTGCGCATACATTCCAGGGTATTGTAGAGAAAGTGGGGATTGATCTGAGTCTGGAAGAAGGCCAGTTCCGCCTCCTTTTTAGCAATGGATGCCTGATGGAGGCGGTTCTGCGCCTCCAAAAGCCCTGCATTGGCGTCTTGGATCCGTCCCAGCATGCCGTTGATATAACGGGCGGTGCGCCGGATCTCCGGCAGGCCGTAATCCTCCGGAAGCCGCCCTGAGGACGGCAGCGCATGGATGTCGTTGGATAGCTTGGTGATGGGATTGGTTAGGTTGCGGGTGATCCAGATCCCGATCTCCACAATGACGGCCAGAGAGATCAGGGCAATAGCCAGGTTTTCCTTCAGTGTGGAGAGGATGCTGCGGTATGCGGACTGGATGGGCGCCGCCGCCCAAACCTTCCAGCCGGTTTTTTCATAAGAGAGGCTGGACATCTGATACCGATCGGAAAACACCTCGTCTTCCAACCTCTGTTCCCCCAGCAAACCGGGATCGGTGGAAAGAATGACGCCGTCTTCTCCTTCCACTGCTACCGTCATTTCCGACCCGGTTGGGACCAACGCGTTTAGATAGTTTTGCAGGCTGTCCAGGCGGCAGAGGACGTAGAACAGCTTTTTCTGGGATTCTTCCCGCTGGGAGGCAGTGCACTTCACTGGATAAACGGGTCGGACATAGGCGGCATAGGGCTTCCTCGTTGTTTCATCCAGATAGACCCGGGTATAAAAATCCTCATCCGGCATCCGGTCAAAGAGGCCGTAATCATAGTTGGCCCTGTGAAAGATACTGTTTTGGGTGCTGGATCCTGCCACGGTGACTCTGTAGCTGTTCTGAAGGATCCGGATGGAACTGATGTTGGAATTTCCATAAATCGTTGCGTTGATAATGTCCTGGATGAACTGGCTGATGACATAGCGTTCCTCCGGGTCGTCCTCTGTAAAATAGGCTTGGAGCTTGGGACTGCTGTATAGGCTGTCCACGTTGTCCTCCACCTCTTCACAGAACAGCCGGATGTTTTGGCAGGCCAGAGTGACGGTGCTGTCCAGCTCCCGCTGCAGGTTCTTCCGGCTGGTGGAAGCGGCGTTGGCCAGCATGACTGTTTCAATTCCCGCGATCAGGATGGCGATGATCACGATCATCAGCAGCATCTGCCTTTTGATGTTCCATACTCGTTTCATTGGAGGGCTCCTTTTCCATGGTTTTCCGCAGGCTGCCCGGCGTGACGCCATATTTCTTTTTGAACTGCTTGATGAAGTAGTAGTAGTCCCGGTACCCCGCTGCTTCCGTGATTTCCTGCAGGGTGTCCTGAGTGGAGCAGATGAGCTGGTGAGCCTGTTCCAGCCGGAGGTTATTCAGGTATTTTGAAAAGGTCGTGGACTTATACTTTTTGAATAGATCGCAGATGTAGGTCATGTTGATATAAAAGCGGTCGGAGAGGCTGGCCAAGCTGATATCCTGGCTGTAGTTTTCCTGAAGATATTGGAGGATCTGCTCAAAGGTGTCGGAGAGTCCGCCGGCACCTGCTGTAGGCTGGCGCCGGTCGCTGACATCCTCCAGCATCTGCGTCAGGAACTCCGCCGCCTCCTGCATGTCTGCGTATTTCTGAGGCAGTTGCCCGTAGGCCGGGAATTCCAGCTCAAGTCCGTTCCCCATTTCCTCTAAAAAGGCAAGGATCCGGTTGTGCAGGTAGCCGAAATCCAGCAGAGTCAATCGATTTTCCTGGCAGA
>CAKXAF010000089.1:3833-9375 GCA_934869045.1 uncultured Nitrososphaerota archaeon
GAAGCGTCCCAGCTCTTCCAAATGCTCCGCGGCCGCTTCACAGCCGTCCCTCGTAAGTGTCAGATGGAATTTTGCCAGCCAGGCATTGCAGCAGGCGATGTCAGCGGGGGAATAGAAGCTCAGCCGCCGCTCCGGATAAAGGAAGTGGTCGCCTGCAGCGGCTTCGGATTCCCGAATTGCCGCAGAGATTCCGGATATCCCCGAAAAATTGCGGCTGAGTCCGAAAGCAAGATAATCCTTTTCCAGATATGCCTCTGATTCCAGCAATCCCGTCAGCAGCCCGGCCACCTGCTGGCTGTCCGCCTGGAAGAAATAAAGGTATTTGTTGGAGCCGGTCCGGTAACACACATGAGGAAGGGAGGAAAAGAGCCCTTCCAGCATGATTTCATCAGAAAAAGTGAGGAAGCAGGTCAGAGCGCAGCACACAGCGTCCGTTTGGGATTCAAAAAGAGTTGGATCGATGCGGAGATCTCCGTCCAGAAAGAGGAGCCCGTCTGTTTCCCGAATTGTCGGAGGCCCCTGGAGGCTTTTCGCCAGCAGCTCCAGGGTCCGGGTGAACTCCTTTTGATTGAGAGGCTTGAGCAGATAGGCGAAAACCCCATATTGAATGGCTCGCTGGGCATATTCAAAGTCGCCGTATCCGCTGAAGAGGATAAAATTGCTGTTCCCGCCCTGTTCTCGGGAACAGCGGATAAGGTCCATTCCGGAGATTCCGGGCATCTTGATATCCGTGACAACTAAATCCGGCTGACGGTCCAGAAGAATCGTCAGAGCCTCGGTCGGATCTGAAGTCTGGGCGCAGATTTCGAATCCCAGCTGGGCCCATGGGATTCCCTCCGTCAGCCCGCGGAGCACCCATGGCTCGTCGTCTACCAGAAGCACCTGATACATAAGCATCCTCCTATCCGAACACTCTAGTTGTTCAGGTTCTCTTTAAATAAAATAACATATTATTCAGAATCTGTATAGGATGTTTTAAATTTTCTAAAAGGGAAATTGCTCCAAAATTTAAAAATCTTACTAAAAACTTATATTTTTCAAAGAGATTTCTTGCGCTTTTATACATTGGTGGACAGGAAGGCTTCGCCGCCTGCCCCAAAAAACTGCCCGGGAACCCCTGGATCTGGCGCGCAGAATTTTTTGGGGCCTTCGTGCAGGCAGACTGGGCCATGCTGCGGCTTGGCTATCATCTGGCGTACCATGGGGTTCAGTAATCTCTGCGTTTGCCCTCAGGCACTCCAGTGGAAGCGGGAATTCCATCTGGCGGAGCGGATGGTGCTGTTCGGCTTCAGCTGCGGCGGACTTCCGCGAAATCCACTTGGAATTCCAGAGACGGTTGGAAAATCTTGCTATTTTAAGCAGAGGCCGAGGAATTCCTTGACTGCCTGTTGATATTTTTCCGGTGCGGCAGCCATGCTCTCGGCATGTTTGGCGCCATCGATCAGAAGCAGGCGCTTTTCTGTGGGACAGGCTTCAAAAAGAGGATAGACCATCTGTGTCGGGACAAAATCATCCTGATCCCCGTGGATGAACAGAATCGGCACCTTTGCCTTGCGAACCTGCTCCAGAGGGCTGTTTTTCCGGAAGCCGTAACCGGCTCGGAGCTTGCAGATCCCTTCGCAGAGGGGAAGAACCGGGAAGGCCGGCAGGTGGAAGCTTCGTTTCATTTCGTGGGAAAATTCCTCCCAGGCAGAGGTGTAGCCGCAATCAGCCACGATTCCCTTCACCTGGAGGGGCAGAGGGTCGCCGGAGGCGGAGAGAACAGTGGCAGCCCCCATGGACACGCCGTGGAGCAGGATCTCCGAATCGGGACCGAAGCGTCCGGCCAGATATTCCGCCCACATGGCGCAGTCAAATCGGTCCAGGTTGCCGAATCCGATATAGTCCCCCTCGCTCTGGCCATGGGCACGGTTGTCGGGAAGAAGTATGTTGAAGCCCAGAGAATGGTAAAACGCGAGGAACAGACTGTATTCCTTCCAGCCGCAGCTCTTGTATCCGTGGATAGCCAGAACCGTGCGGTTTGACGGCTTCGGAGCCGGAAAAAAAGTGGCATGGAGCTTCAGACCATCCCGGGAGGTGCGGAACAGCTCCTCTTTGGGGAGGCTCCGCATCAGGGCAAGGCCCTTCCGGGCCGCCTGGTGCCAGCGGCTTCCGTCATAGGCGGGGCTGTTGATCTCCTCTAAGTCCGTTGGAGTCTCGGGGCGGGCAATGGCGAAGCGGAAAAAATAGAACGCGCTGCCAATGAGGGCGGCCAACGCCAAAATCAGCACACTGACAGCAAAAATCCAGATCCACATGGGAATCCCTCCTGATTTCAGTGGGGTATGGGGACGGTCCTCCCCTATTTTAAAGGCCGTGCAGCGGAACCTGCCAGTGCGGGCATTTCCGGCTTTTGAACGGCCCTCTTTTCTATGGTAGCATGAAACGCGAGTTTTCGCAAGCAGAGCAGGGCGGACCTTTCAGCAGATAAATGCCGGTTGAACGCATAAGTATGATGACCCCCTTGCAGGCAATGCGGCGGCTTGATATTGCCAGCCTAGTAACCCTCAGAGCGCAGGGACTCATACGGAATCAGGGACAGCGATTGCGCTGAACAAAACCATTTACTTATCCGGAACAGCCTTTTTCTTTTATGAGCGATAGAGATAGAAAATCAAAAATATTTTTATAATATTAAAAATAAAATTAAGTATTGACTTTAATAATATTAAAGAGTATAATGAATCCAGAGAAAGGAGGCGGTTCGGATATGGATATCATGCCGGAATGGATGGCGGATTTGGATGAAGAAGACGCCGCCTTTATCAAGCGTTTTTTGCTGGCTTCGGGGTCTTTAAAGGAGGTCGCAGGGCAGTACGGAGTGACATATCCGACGGTTCGGCTCCGTTTGGATAAGCTGATCCAGAAAATCCGGGTCTATGATACAGTGCAGCAGGACCCGTATATCGCACTTGTCAAGAGGCTTGCAATCGACGAGAAGATTGAGTTTGAGGCGGCAAAGCTGCTGATTCAGGAGTACCGGAAGGCAAAGGGGGTATGAAAAATGTCGAGTATCGGACTAATCCTTTTGGTTGGGATTTGTGTACTGCTGGGGTTTATGGCTGTGGGAGCGGTAATCCTGGCGGTCTGTCTGCTCAGCAAGAAGCGGAAACAGGCAAAGCTGTCTGAACTGGAGAAAATGAACCTGAAGGACCTTTGAAAACATGGTCCAGGCAGAAGAACTACCGGCCGCGTTTCAAAGACGCGGCCGGTAGTTTATTTGGATCCGCCGGTTAGGGGCTGGGTGCCAAAATAGTCGCAGATGGCCAGGTAATACTGCCAGGCGGCGGTTTGGCAGCCGGTTTCTGTTCCGAGAAGATCCACATCTTCGGGGTTCGTGATGAAGCACTGTTCCGTCAGGACCGCAGGGCAGCGAGGATAATCCACCATGGCGAAGGAGGGGGCATCCAGAGGGGCAGCGGATGGATCTTGGAGAATCTTGGCCGAATCGACGTAATAGGCGTAGCGGATGCCCTCCTCTCCCCGGAGGCGGATGCCGGTCTCCGCCATGCGGCTGGCCAGAAGGCTGGCAAACCGGAGGCTTTCCGCGTGGTTCTCCCGTCCAGGAGGGGCGGGATAGGCCTCAAAGCCGGAGGCAGTGGGATCCTCCGAAGAGTTCCCGTGGACGCTGAGGAGCAGCCGGGCGCGGTGAAGGTTGGCCTTTTTCCAGCGGCTGTTCAGCCCGGCACCCCCGTTCAGATCCCGGCAAAGGATGACCCGGTAGGAGGGGTCAGCCTCCAGGTAAGAGGCCAGGGCACGGACCGTGGCTTCGGTCAGCTGGGTCTCACGGATGACCCCGGAGGCGCCGGGATCCTCCCCGCCGTGGCCGGCATCCAGGGCGATGGGGATGCGGGGGTCGGAAAGGATCTGCCAGGCCCAGACGGCTCCGGCCAGGGCAAGAAGGAGCAGCAGGATGCGGCCCCAACGGATACGGCGACGCGGCATGCGGTTCCCCGCCTTTCAAAGAGATTGTCTTTAGAATAACACAGATATCTGGGAGATGCTGGAAGTTTTTCAAAAGGAATTCATAAGATTTTCGGAAGAAAAGGCTCGCCGTCTGGCAGGCGTTTGCAGAATGGCATAACAAAAGCCAGCATGACTTGTGTTAAGCTGGCTTTTATGCAGGACGCGTTTCGATATTCGGCCTTTGAACTTTATTTGCGGCGAACGGAAGAAATTACTTCAAAGTGAGCAATCCTGCACAGCAGGAAAGCTGTTCAAATTCCATTTTGGGAAACGACTTTTTTAACTCGTCAAATACAGGATAGATTTCATCCGCATCCCATCCGGCGCCAGTCTGCTCCATGCATGCTTCCAATTCCGCACGGGTTGCGAACGCCACATCGCCAATATAGATGGAGCCGCCCTCGTTCAACAGGGGCAGCAGGCTCTCAATTAGGCGGACTTTCTGCGGATCGGTCAGATGATGGATCGAATAGGTTGCGATGATGGCGTCGTATTTGTTCCTCTTCAAATCCTCGGCCAGGCCCAGGGAAAAATCGCCCTGATACAGTCTGGCTTCCGGCATTTTCTTTTGCGCCAGTTCCAGCATCCGGCCGGAAAAATCTTGGCCATAGATTTGGCAGCCCTGTTCATAGAGTTTGGCGGTGAGAGTTCCGGTACCAAAGCCAATATCCAGCACGGTTTTTCCGGAATGGGATAATACTCGATTGTAGATTTCGTTTAGAATGCTTTTGTATCCGGCGAAGGGATATGTCCCCGCCTCATCGGACAGCCCGACACTTTTGTCATAGCCGTCTGCCCATAAGTCAAACCCTTTGTTATTTAGCATAGATCCCTCCGAAAAAATCTGGTAATCCAGTGCGTTGGATCATCAAAGCCTGTTGCAGGAGGCAAAAGATTCCGTCAATATCCAGCAGAAACGCCTGAACAAAAATGATCAGGCGTTTCAGGGAAGGGTGGATTTTGATCGCCATGCACCTTTGGCAAGGGGTAAATCAGCCGTTGATGGAGGCGGGAGATTTTTCTGTGATGACCTTCAAGGCGGGTTCGTCAGCGACCACGATGACGTCGGGGTGCAGCTGGAGCACCGACGCGGGCACCTGGGGAGTGATGGCTCCGCAGCAGGCGCGGTAAAGAATATCGGCCTTTCCCTCTCCGTTGGCAATGAGGAGAATTTTGCGGGATTTCATGATGGATTGGATGCCCATGGTGTAAGCCTGCTTCGGCACGTCGTCGATGGACTGGAAGAAGCGGGCGTTGGACTCGATGGTTTTGGGATCCAGGTTCACGCAGTTGGTGCCCTTTTTAAACTCAGGGGCGGGTTCATTGAAGCCGATGTGGCCGGTGAGGCCGATACCCAACAACTGGATGTCCACGCCGCCCATGGCTTCGATCACCGCGTCGTAGCGGGCGCATTCCTTATCCGCGTCCGGCTCCATGCCGTTGGGGACGTTGGTGTTGGCCGGGTCAATGTTGATGTGGCGGAAGAGATTTTCCCGCATGAAGTAGGCATAGCTCTGATCGTTGTCCGGGGTCAGGC
>CAKXAF010000090.1:0-8176 GCA_934869045.1 uncultured Nitrososphaerota archaeon
CCTTATGAGGGACCCAGTCAGCGTCCAGCTCGATCAGGGTTTTCAACGCCTTCAGGGCGAAGTCCACGTCCAACTGAGGCATAGAAAGCCGGTCATTCGAGCTGTTGAGCCGTTTGAAGTTCTCCTCCGGCCGGAACAGGCGGATGGTCCCGTCCGGACAGCGGTATGCCTTCATGCCTTCAAAGGTCTCTTGCCCGTAGTGCAGGCAGTTGCAGGCCGGGCTGAGGGACAGGGGGCCGTAGGGAACGATGCGGGGATCGTACCAGCCCTTTTCCCTGTTCCAGTCCATTACAAACATATGATCCGTGAAATCACGGCCGAACACGAGATGATTTTCGTCCGGTTTCTGCTTCGGCGCAGGGTTGCGCTCAATTCGGATCTCTTCCATTTTTCTCATCCTTCCATCCATATCTGCCGAATCCGGCGTCCCAGCGACGCGCTTTTCTTCTGCAGGTACCGCATTTTTTATTAGGATTAGTATAGCATACCCCCTATCGGATGTCAACAAAATCCGCCCTGCTTTCCGGCATCAGAATTCACAAACCTTCCGTTTTCTGCAGTATTGATTTTGTGTATATTCTTTTTTGCAAAAGAATCTAAGCAAAATTTCCTGCGCCTTATCTCAGATTATCCGGAATTATTTTCGTCCTAATTTTGTTGACGGCCTCCCGCCGCCTATTCACCGCCCCACATCTTTCAGGAAGACCGGGCACCATAATCTGCCTATTTTTTTTACATCGTTTTGTGCAATCATACAAAAATCCTAAAAATATCAAAATACCTCTTGATTTTTCCGAATTTCCGGATAAAATAGATAGTGTTAGCACTCGACAAATAAGAGTGCTAAGAGTTCGAAAAAACAAAAAAGACATATAAGGAGGAACCATCTATGAACATCAAACCCTTAGCGGACCGTGTTGTTGTCCAGATGCAGGAGGCCGAGGAAACCACCAAGAGCGGAATCATCCTCAGCGCTGCTTCCCAGGAAAAGCCCTCCGTCGCGAAGGTTGTCGCAGTTGGCAAAGGCGGCGTCGTGGACGGCCACGAGATCGTGATGGAACTGAAGGTCGGCGACAAGGTGCTGCTGAGCAAATACGCCGGCACAGAGGTCAAGCTGGACGGCGAGGAATACACCATCGTCCGCCAGAGCGACGTGCTCGCCATCGTGGAATAAGCAAACGTTCACCAAACTGGAAACAAAATTAGGAGGAACCAGATATGGCTAAACAGATCATTTACGGCGAGGAAGCCAGAAAAGCTCTCCAAACCGGCATCGACAAACTCGCGGATACCGTTAAGATTACTCTGGGGCCCAAAGGCCGCAATGTTGTCCTGGACAAGAAATTCGGCGCGCCCCTCATTACCAACGACGGCGTAACCATCGCCAAGGAAGTCGAACTTCCCGAAGCCTTTGAAAATATGGGCGCCCAGCTGGTCAAAGAAGTTGCCACCAAAACCAATGACGCAGCTGGCGACGGCACCACCACCGCTACCCTGCTGGCTCAGGCTCTGGTCCGCGAAGGTATGAAGAACGTCGCGGCCGGCGCCAACCCCATGGTCGTTAAACGCGGCATCCAGAAAGCGGTCGACGCAGCCATCAAAGCCATCGTCGAGCACTCCCAGAAGGTTTCCGGCTCCGATGACATCGCCCGGGTCGGCACCGTTTCCTCCAGCAGCGAGGAGGTAGGCAAGCTCATCGCCGAGGCCATGGAGAAAGTCTCTGCCGACGGCGTCATCACCCTGGAAGAATCCAAGACCGCTGAAACCTACAGCGAGGTCGTGGAAGGCATGCAGTTCGACCGCGGCTATATCTCCCCCTATATGTGCACAGACACGGAGAAGATGGAAGCCGTCATGGACGACGCCTACATCCTGATCACCGATAAGAAGATCTCCAACATCCAGGAAATCCTGCCCCTTCTGGAGCAGATCGTTCAGAGCGGCAAGAAACTGGTCATCATTGCTGAGGACGTCGAAGGCGAGGCTCTGACCACCCTGATCCTGAACAAACTCCGCGGCACCTTCAACTGCGTTGCTGTCAAAGCCCCCGGCTTCGGCGACCGCCGCAAAGAAATGCTGCAGGATATCGCCATCCTCACCGGCGGCCAGGTCATCACCTCTGAGCTCGGCCTGGAGCTGAAGGACGCCACTATTGATCAGCTGGGACGCGCCCGCCAGGTCAAGGTCCAGAAGGAAAACACCATTATCGTTGACGGCGCCGGCGACAGCAAGGCTATCAAGGACCGGACCCACCAGATCAAATCCCAAATTGAAACCACCACTTCCGACTTTGATCGCGAGAAGCTCCAGGAGCGCTTGGCGAAGCTGGCAGGCGGCGTGGCCGTTATCAAGGTCGGCGCAGCCACCGAGGTCGAGATGAAGGAAAAGAAACTCCGCATCGAGGACGCCCTCTCTGCCACCAAGGCTGCTGTTGAGGAAGGCATCGTCGCTGGCGGCGGCACCGCTTTCATCAACGCCATCCCCGCCGTCAAGGCTCTCATGGAAAACGCCTCCGGCGATGAAAAGACCGGTATGTCCATTGTTCTGAAGGCTCTTGAGGAGCCCGTCCGCCAGATCGCCCTCAACAGCGGCCTGGAAGGCTCCGTCATTATCGACAAGATCATCAGCTCCGGCAAGACCGGCTACGGCTTTGACGCAGCCCGTGAAGAGTATGGCGATATGATCTCTCTGGGCATTGTCGATCCCACCAAGGTCACCCGCAGCGCTCTGGAGAATGCCGCTTCTGTCGCCGCCATGGTACTCACCACCGAGTCCCTGGTTGCCGACATCAAGGAGCCCACTCCTCCCGCGGCTCCTGCGGCACCCGATATGGGCGGTATGTATTAATCGAATTCTTCTATATAAAAATCCAGTGCCAACGGATTTCCCCGTTGGCACTGGATTTTTATATGCTCAATAACCAATGACGGAGGAACAGTCCCCTCCGCACGCTCTTACAGGAAATGCGAATATCTCAATCCCGTGTACGGCCCGATTGTGCCAAAAAAAGCGGCGCAGCCGAAGCCGCGCCGTCCTCAAATCCTCCGCTTATCTCCGGATCTCCACAGTGTCTCGAAGTGTCTTGGCCAGATGAAAATCTCCGGCCTCCTGTCCGTTAACCGCCAGCTTGTAGCCGCCGAAGAACCCCCGGAATTCCACCTCGCCATTTTCATCGGTGCAAAGCTCTGCGCGGGTGTGCCACTCCTTCTGAATGAGCTCCCGAAGCGCCTGATATACCGGCTTTTCCGACAGATCATACCGGAGCATTCCGCCGGAAAAATAGTTTTCGCCATCATGAGTGTTGCGCGGCGCCCAGGCAGCGTACCCATCCACCAGATTCCACCAGACGATGGCGTCCATGGCCGGATGGCTGACCCAGGTGCGATAAAGATCCATGGTCAGTTCCGCCTGGATCTCCTCGTCATCCCCTTCGCATTCGTAAGCAGGGATGGTGATTTCCGAAACGTGGAGCGGTTTCCCGAACTGCCCGTAGCAGTCCATGACCTCATAGAGCTTCACCGGGTCGAAAGGCAAGGAGCCTTCTCCCAGTTCGTCCTCCCGCCGGATAAACTGGTGGAACTGCATCCCGATGGCGTCGACCCGCCTGCCACCCCGCAGCAGCCGGTCGATCTGCATATAGTAGGGGCTGCGGGTCCCCATGAAGCCGTTGCGGGCACAATCGTTCCAGATAAAGGCCGCTTCGTTGATGAAGAGCCTGTTTCCGCCGGTAAATGCCCGGTCGGCCTGGGTGAAGCACCACTCCAGATAATCCGGTTCTTCATAGGTTCGGAATTTGTCGCAGCGGTAGGAGCAGAGATTCTCATTTTCCACGTCCCAGTCCTGGATGCGCCCGGCATACCGCCCGGCAACCTCCCGGAGATGCGCTTCGGAGAGCCGTTTCTGCGTGGGAACGTCCTTGGGCATCCAGGCAGGGGTAAAGCTATGGTAAATCAGGCAGTGCCCCTTCCGCCGGATCCCGTTTTCCTCGCAGTAATCCAGCGCCAGATCCGGAGCCGGCCGGCGGTAGATCTTGGGGCTGTCCGCGGCGTAGCGGGGTTTCCCCTGCTCCGGCTCCAGGTCGCTCCAATAAAACGGCACAATTGCGTAGTTGAAAAGCTCCTTGAATTTTTCCCGGTAAAGGACATTCTTTTCCTCGGTTTCCATCTCGTCGAGCATAAAGATGTTGCAGCCGAAATTGAAATCGTGGCTGTACTGATCCGCGGTGACAACCGCACCGGAAACAGGCTTTCCTCCGGCGTCCGTGACGCGCAGGCGGACGCTGCCCATGCGGTACGCTTCAATATTCCGTTTTACGGTGTTTTCCATAAAAAAGTAGTGTTCGTCGAACCCTTTCAGCAGGTCGTCTCTGCGTTTTGACATGTTATCATCCTCCGTCTTTCCCCGGCGGCCGGGGCTTCTGCCTTTATCATACCGCAGGATGCGGCGATGTTCCTCAACTTTCTACCGCGATTTGTAAAGAATCTTACGAATTTCCGCTCAGCCCTTCCAGATAATACCGATCCGCCGCTGATGATAAACAGACAAAATGCCGTCCGAAAATAACCGGGGATTTCCATTGCGAAAACTTCCAAAATCCTTTTTACTGATATTATCCTCAACAAAAAGGAGCTGACCGCTGTGAACCGATTTGTACGTTTTTTCAAGGATCATCTGGGCATCCACCTCACCCTGCTGATCTCCGCCGGGATCATCGGGCTGTACTTTCTGCTGCGTCCTTTTAAACAGGTCATGAATTTTCTCATCACCTGGATCACGACACCTTATAAGCGTGCCATGGCAGCGGTGCTCTCCGTACTTCCCTTCTCCTTTGCGGAGCTGATTTGGGCCGTTGGAATCCTGGCCGCCCTGATCTTCCTGCCCCAGACAATCTATCGGCTGATTCGCCCCAAGGGACGCCGCCGGAGGATCATCGCCTACCGCCGCCTGACAAGCCTTGCCGCAGCGGGCCTGACGGTATATGCCGGCTTCTGCCTGCTTTGGGGCGTCAACTATTACGGCGATAGCTTTTCCGATAAAAGCGGCATTCAGGCAGAGCCAGTCAGTGCCGCCCAGCTGGAAGCCACAGCCCGGAAATTCGTCCTTCTGGCCAATGAATACAGCTCCCAGGTCGCACGGGACAATACCGGCCTGTTCGCCGTAAGCCGGGATGAAATCTTCCGCTGTTGTAGAGGCATCTACGATGCAATCGGCGAAAAATACCCCTTCCTGTCCGGCAGTCTCCCCCAGCCAAAAAGGATTTTCTTCTCTAAAATCATGAGCCTTATCGATTTCACCGGCTTTTTCTTCCCCTTTACCGGAGAAGCCAACCTCAACGTGGACAGCCCCGCCTGTATGCTTCCCGCCACCATCACCCATGAGCTGGCGCACCAGAAAAACATTGCCCCGGAACAGGAGGCGAATTTTGTGGCAGTCCTTGCCGCCCTGGAAAGCGAAAATCCCATCTATTGCTACTCCGCTGCCCTCCTGGGCTACATACATCTGGGCAACGCCCTTTATGAGGCAGACCGGGAGGCCTGGCGGGAAGTCTCCGGAAGCCTCAACGACCTTGTCCGCACCGATCTGGCTGACAACAACGCCTACTGGGCCAAATTTGACACCCCGGTCAACCAGGCAACGCAAACCGTCTACAACAGCTTTCTCCAAAGCTATGGCCAGGAGCTGGGGCTGAAAAGCTACGGCGCCTGCGTGGACCTGCTGGTGGCCTACTACGGCCAGGAGGACTGACGCAACCTGAGGTTGCTTGCATTCCTTCCGAAAATCTCCTACAATAGGAAGAAAAAACGGAGAATGCAGAATATGGAACCAAAAGAAGTTTTAGCCGGACTGCTTCCCCAGTTGGACTACTGGAAAAACCGCCCATAGAAAAAGCGCAGAATCCTGCCGGTTCCGGCCTCTTCTGCGCTTTTTTCATGATCCGTTTTCCAGCTGCTGAAGTTTCTGCGCGAAAAAATCCCGGTGCATCTCTTCATCGAGGAGCACCCGTTCCAAGCAAGCTCGAACCTTCTCATCTTGGATCATCGCGGACTGCCTGCGGTAGCGGAGGATGGTCTGCTCCTCCCCCCGGAGGTTCGCCCGCAGAGCCTCCCGCAGTCCGCGGCCGTAAAACGGGGCCGAACCGCTCCAAAAAGCCGGACGGTCTCCGGTAATCACCCGAAGCTGGGGATTCCCGCCCAGCAGGACAGTCAGCTCGCCGAAAAGATCCATGTGGCGCATCTCCACCACAGTGATTTCCCGGATCGCTGCGGCAAAATCCCTATCCGTCTCCGCGAAGATCCAGTGTTGATAGAGATATTGAACGATCGCTGCCATTTCTCCCTGAGAGGATGCAAAATTTGCGTTCATGAGGTGTGCGTATTGCGGATTCCGCTCTGTCACGCCGGCTTCCGGATAAGGAGAGGCATGTGCGTAAAGGGGCGTGCGGGGCGGTGGTGTCTGCGGTTGTCTCATAGCGGCACTTCCTTTCCCTACATCCTATGCACCCCTTACCAAAACCATCACCAAAACGCAAAAACCCCGCCGGAAACGGCGGGGGCAATCACAGGCATGCTTAAAGCACCTTGGACAAAAACTCCTTTGCCCGAGGATTCTGCGGATTGGAAAAAAATTCTGCCGGATCGGAGGATTCCTCCAAAATCATCCCCTCATCCATGAACAGCACCCGGTTGGCGACCTCCCGGGCAAAACCCATCTCATGAGTCACACAGACCATGGTCATCCCCTCGGACGCCAAGTCCTTCATCAGCTGAAGCACCTCGCCCACCATCTCCGGATCCAAAGCTGAGGTTGGTTCGTCAAAAAGCATCACGTCAGGGTTCATGGCCAGCGCCCGGACAATGGCAACGCGCTGCTTCTGGCCGCCGGAAAGCATAGCGGGATAGGTGTCCGCCTTCTCCAGCAGGCCGATCCGGGACAGCAGCCCCCGGGCCTTCTCCTCTGCCTCCGCCTTGGTTCGGAGCTTCAAGAGCACCGGCGCCAGGGTGATGTTCTGCAAAATCGTCAGATGCGGGAACAGATTGAAGTGCTGAAAGACCATTCCCATCTTGCAGCGCAGCTTGTCTACATTGACCTTGGGCGCATTGACCTGCTGACCTTCAAACCAGATCTCTCCCCCCGTTGGGGTCTCCAACAAATTGAGGCAGCGCAGAAAGGTGCTCTTTCCAGAGCCGGATGGTCCCACAATGACCACCTTGTCCCCTTTGTTGATGGTAGCAGTGATCCCCCGAAGGACATCCAGGCTGCCAAAGGATTTCTCCAGATCTTTAATTTCGATCACTCTTGGCCAGCCTCCTTTCCAAACGGCCCACCAGTGCCTGCAAAATCAGGACCAGGACCAGATAGATCGCCGCCACTGCCAAAAGGGGCAGGAAGGGGCTGTATGTACGGTTGCGGATGATGTCGCCGGCCTTGGTCAGGTCTTGCAGCGCGATGTAACCGGCTACCGACGTCTCCTTCAGCAGGGTAATCATCTCATTTCCCAGCGCCGGGAGGACATTCTTCACCGCCTGGGGCATAATAATCCGCCACATCGTCTGGTTGTAGGTCAGCCCGAGGCTCCGGCCGGCCTCCATCTGCCCGGCGTCAATGCTCATAATGCCGGAGCGGAAGATCTCAGCCACATACGCCCCCGAGTTGATGCCAAAGGCGATGACCGCCACAATGACCTGGTTAATCCGAACCGAAGCGAACACGACGAAAAACATAATCATCAGCTGTACGACCACCGGCGTCCCACGGATCACCGTGAGGTATAATTTGGCCACCCCATTCAGGAACCGCATTTTTCCTGTCTTATCATGGGTAGTGCGGACCAATGCCAGCAAAAAGCCCAGCACGACGCCCAAAGCCAGCGCACCAATTGTAATCGTCAGAGTGGTGCCCAGGCCGTTGACCAAATATTTCCAGCGGTTGTCCTCAATAAAATTCTGGCGGAAGGAATCCGCAAAGTTTAGGGCCAGTCCTACAAAAAAATCCTTGATTTTCTCCAGGAATTCCAATCCGGCGCCTCCTTTTCAAAAACATCAGAAAGGGACAGACATACCGCCTGTCCCTTTCCGGCAAATCCGTCAGGACGGTTATTCTTTTACAATGATAACCTGGACGCCAGTGGCATAACTGTCGGTGAAATCCACGTTCTTCAGGCGGTCTTCCGTAACCG
>CAKXAF010000090.1:8186-9317 GCA_934869045.1 uncultured Nitrososphaerota archaeon
GTGATAATGGAGTCAAAATCCATATCGGATACCTCCAGCTCCTTGCCCAGCTTGTCGCAGATGGCTCGGGCAAAATCTACGTCCAGCCCCACGATCTGCTCGTTTTCATAGTACTCATAGGGAGGGAAAGCGGCGTTGGTCGCCATGACCAGCTTGCCGTCGTACTGGATGCCTTCCGGAGAGGCATAGGGCTTTGCATTCTCGTTTTTGTTGATGTAGTAGTCGAGCAGAGAATCCAGAGTGCCGTCGTTCTTCAGCTCCTGGATCGCGGCGTTCATCTGCTCCTTCAGCTCGGTATTCTCCTTAGCCACGGCAATGGCGTAGTCCTCGACGATGTAAGGGGCCTCCAGAATTTTCAGGCCCTCGTTCTGCTCGACAAAAACCTTTGCCGGCTCGTTGTCGATGACCACTGCGTCGACCTTGCCTTGCTTCAAAGCGAGCACTGCGTCAATGCCGGACTTAAACTCCTGGAGGGTTGCCTTTCCCAGCAGTCCGTCGTTGATGTCGCTTTCAATGTAGATCGATCCAGTGGTGCCGCCCTGAACGCCGATGATGCTGTCTGCAAGATCATCCGCGCTTTCGATTTTCTTGGCGCTGCCGCCGCAGGAAGCAAGCGAAAGAGCCAGGACCATCGCCGCTGCACCAGCCAACATTCTTTTCAGTTTCATTTTCCTTCATCCTTTCAAAACTGTCAGACCTGAAACCAGGTCATTCCCTTCGTTTACACTATCAATACTTTATCATAACAGAAGAATAAATGCAAGGGAAAAGCAAAAAAAATTCAATTTTTTCTAAATTTTATGCACAGCAACAGTTTTCAAACGGATATACCCAATTATTATATGCATTAATATTCGTGTTGAAAGAAGCCAAAAGAATATTTATACATATATTCGCTTTTGATGCGTATATGCAAGTATAATATTCATTTTTATCTTGCAAAACAAAAAAATGTTTAATTTTCTCTCAAAAACTGTTTACATTTTGGAAGATATTTGATAGAATAAAAAAAGCGGCCTGCGATTCGGCTGCATCTCAGGCGCTGCTGCTCCAAAATGGGCAGCACAACTTCGACCAGGCGGAAACCGCCATATGGAGGGTATCACCAAAAAACAGGCACAGATAAAACCG
>CAKXAF010000091.1:0-5955 GCA_934869045.1 uncultured Nitrososphaerota archaeon
GGCTTCACCATCCGTCAGACCAGAGGAGACCGGGTCTTCCTGGCTGTCAACTATCTGGTTTTGTGCATCGTCTTCGTCCTGGTGGCATATCCGGTGCTCTTCATCCTGTTTGCATCGGTGTCGGACGCGAAATTTGTCAATTCCGGCGCGCTGCTGCTTTGGCCAAAGGGCTTCCACATCTCCGGCTACCGTTATGTCCTCCGGGAGCAGCGGATCTGGATCGGCTATGCCAACACCATTTTTTATGCTGCGGCCGGCACGGTGCTGGGCCTGGCGGCTTCCCTTTTGGCAGGATTTTCCCTTTCTACACCGACCCTTCCCGGACGGAAGATCTTTATGGCGCTGATGGTTTTCACCATGTATTTCAGCGGCGGCCTCATTCCTTCTTATTTAGTCGTCAAAGGCCTGCATCTGCTGGATTCCCGAGCGACCATCGTCCTTCTGGGGAGCGTCTCCGTCTACAACATCATCCTGATCCGCACCTTTTTCCTGAACACCATTCCAAAGGAGCTGCAGGAGGCCGCCTCAATCGACGGCTGCGGCTATGGGCGCTTTTTCTTCCAGATCGTCCTGCCGCTGTCCAAGGCCATCATTGCGGTCATTGCCCTCTACCTGGTGGTCGGCTACTGGAACTCCTACTTCACCGCCCTGATCTACCTCCAGGATTCCTCCAAAAAACCGCTGCAGCTCTTTCTGCGGGAGATCCTTCTGGTGAGCACCCAGAGCATGCAGCAGCAGACGGAAAATGCGGAGGCGATGGCGGAATATCAGCGCCTGCTGGAAGTCATCAAATACGCTGTCATTGTCGTTTCCACTCTTCCGGTCATGTGTATTTATCCATTCCTGCAGAAATATTTCGTCCAGGGCGTTATGATTGGCTCCCTGAAAGGCTGACTTCAGTTCCTGCAGATGCGCTCTGCGTCTGTCCACATATTTCTATTATGAGGTGAACATGATGAAAAAAAGCTTGAAAACCCTGGCGCTGTTCCTGGCCTGCTGCACTGCTGCCGGCGTACTCGGCGGCTGCGGCGGAGATTCGCCCTCCTCCAGCACCCCATCCAGCATGCCATCTTCCGCCGCCTCCACGGGCGGGGACGAGACTCCGGAAATCGTAAACGGAGCCTACACCACGGGACTCCCCATCGCAGCGGAACCCATCACCCTGAAGGTGGCGGTGGTCCGCATGGCCGGCGACCAATCCTCTTCCACAGCGGTAAAGCCCTACGCTAAACGTTCCGTCGAAGATACCGGCCTGAATTTCGAATGGGTAGAGCTGATTACGGATATCGAGGAGCAGATCTCCGTCATGCTGGCCAGCGGCGACGGGATGCCAGATGTGTTCCTCGGCGGCATTACCGATAACATCCTGGCGCAGAACGCCTCTCTTTTCGCAGAGCTTCAGGATCTGATTCCTGTCTATGCTCCCAACATCCAGGCGTATTATGACGAAAACGGCATCGATTGGGGCCTGATCACCAACGCAGAGGGGAAAATCTACCAACTTCTCTCCTGCATGTACTACAGCGAACAGAGCCTGACCAATAACCTTCCCTGCATCAATCAAACCTGGCTGGACAATCTCGGCCTGCAGAAACCAACCACCACCGACGAGCTTTACGACGTCCTGAAAGCCTTCAAAGAAAAAGACGCGGATGGCAACGGCGACGTGAATAACGAGATCCCCCTGGATTTCTCCCAGGCAGACTGGAGTGCGGGCATTGGACTCTGGGGCGTATCCTGGGGTGTGTCCGGTGTAGACGGCGACAACTTCTATCTTGTAAAGGACGGCAAGGTCTCCGGCACAGCCAATACCGATGCCTACCGCGCATATCTGGAATACTTCCACAAGCTGTACTCGGAAGGGTTGATTAACACAGAGGGCTTCTCCCAGACCGCCGATCAGTTTAACGCCTCCATCAAAGCCATGAACTCTGGCACCTATTTCAAATGGGCTCCTCAAACCCAGCTGACAGCCAGCGCCGAAGCGGAGCAGTATGCCTTCCTTGGCAAGGTCACGGCCCCCGGCTATGAGGACGAATATGCCTTCCCCGGCAACTATGAAATAGCCGCCGGAAAGGGATTCACCCTCTCTGCTTCCAGCAAGTACAAGGAAGCCGCTCTGCGCTGGTGGGACTATCTTTCCTCCACCGATGAGCTGCGCTGGCTAACCAACCGTGGTCCTGACGGCCTTGTTGTAAAGCAGGAAGATGACGGTATCGTTTATCTTGCCAACCCCACCGACGAAGAAAAACAGGCGATCCTGGACAAAAATGACATGGCGGATGACTTCGACATCTCCATGACCAACGCCTCCTTCTATTTGGATAACTACGGTCCGCTGATTCTCAACAACATTTCCTACCATGCACCGCGGGAAGGCGAATACACGAGCCAGGGCTACTGGCGGCAGCTGGCTATCCGGGAGATCCAGCCGGAACTCACCCAGGGCATGTCCAAAACCGTGGTGCCCTCCTCTCTCACGGAAGAATTCACCTTCACCTGCGAAGGTCTGGAGGACTACATCAAGGCCTTCCGCGCAGAAGCGATCATCAACGGCGTCACCGATGACAGCTGGAACAAATATCTCAGCGAGCTGGACGGCTACAACTATGATTTCTATCTGGAATACTACCAGAAGAAGCTCGACGGCAATTTCGATTAAACGGTTCGGCAAAAACCCCGCCTGTGTAGTTACACAGGCGGGGCTTTCTCCTTTTTGGAATGCAGCATATGGATTTCATGCTCTGCAAAAAACGTTTAAAAACTTTCCGATTCTTTCCCCGCCGGAACGGCATGCATCTCAACCCAAGCCGGATAATACCCACACTTCCGGGCTATGGATCGGGAGGCGATGTTCCCTGCCAGGGTCGCGTAATACGGAATGGCGTCCCGGCGAATGATCTCAGCTGTCAGCAGATTCACCAAATAAGTGCCCAGGCCCTCCCGCCTGTTTTCCGGCAGCACATCGATACCGATCTGCCAGAATTCCCGGGAATCCTCACTGGCCCCGGCCAGACCGGTGATTTTCCCATTTTCATCGCAGCCTGCCACCGCCAAAACATCAGGCCGGGGCGAATCCGGACAGTACGTCAGGGCATTGGGGAAACTGGGGTTTGCATAGAGCTGTTGCACGGCGTCCCCTTCGAACCAACGCACCGGTGAAAGGCCGCTGTCCGCCCGGCGCAGCAAAAATTCCGGAAGGTATACCAGGTAAACGTTTCCCATCGCCCAGCCGTGGGGCTCCAAAATCCGATCCAGCTCCCGCATAGCCCCGTGTTCGAACCACTCTTGACCCTTCCGCCGGACAGAAGATGCCTGGACGGCTTCATGGATCGCCGGATCCGCAGAAAACACGGCGCCCCTGCCAAAACAGGCCGCATAGAGGAACTCCCGCTGCTGAAAGGGACGGCGCCCCTCCTGAACCTGAAACGGAGTCACCGTATTGGAATGTCTTGTAAAATCCCGCGGGGAGCAGGCCAAATCCTTCGCGAGCTGCATTCTCGCCATCAGCTGTACTTCGGGTTTTGACAGCATAGGAGCTCCTTTCCGCGCGGCTAACTGCCTGCACCATTCACTTTCGATCCGCAAATATTTGCCTTTAGTATACCATATTTCCAACCGGAAAACAAGAAGAGAAAGGCC
This sequence comes from uncultured Nitrososphaerota archaeon, assembly GCA_934869045.1. Lineage (GTDB taxonomy): Bacteria > Bacillota > Clostridia > Oscillospirales > Ruminococcaceae > Merdivicinus. The sequence goes on from CAKXAF010000091.1 coordinate 3,643, forward strand.
GCCGAATGTTAAAAAAATTCCGCGGCCACGGTCCGGCAGCGCCCAGCCCCTTCCGCGTTTTCTTGTTTATAGTCTGCGGCGTTAGAGAGGCTGACCAGACGGTCGTACTTCTCGGCGGCAGTCTTTTCCGCGCTGGCGAACAGTTCTTCCGCACGGGCGGGGTTGGAGCGAGCCAGGGCATTGTAACGGACTTCGTTCATGATGAAATCCTTGTAAGCCATGGTAGGAGCCTTGCTGTCCAGGTGGAAGGGATTCTTGCCTTCCGCGGCCAGACGGGGATCGTACCGGAACAGGTGCCAGTAACCGGCGTCGACTGCCTTCTTCTCCTCATCCTGGGCATGAACCATGCCGCCCTTGATGCCGTGGTTGATGCAGGGGGCGTAGGCAATGATGAGGGACGGGCCATTGTAGCTTTCAGCCTCAACAAAGGCTTTCAGGCACTGGTTCTTGTCCGCACCCATGGAAACCTGAGCGGTGTAGACATAGCCGTAGCTCATGGCGATCGCGGCCAGATCTTTCTTCTTCACTTCCTTACCAGCAGCAGCGAACTGAGCGATGGCGCCGGTAGGAGTAGATTTGGAGGACTGTCCGCCGGTGTTGGAGTACACCTCGGTGTCGAATACCAGGATGTTGACGTCCTGATGAGAAGCGATAACATGATCCAGACCGCCGAAACCGATGTCATAGGCCCAGCCGTCGCCGCCGAAGATCCAGACGGACTTCTTGTTCATGTAATCCTTCTTGGCAAGGATTTCGCGGCCCTTGGTGCAGGCGTCGCAGGTGCAGCCGTCAACGATGGACTCGTTTAGCTCTTTCACAAAAGCCTGGCTGGCAGCCGCATTGGCCACACTATTGTCCATAGTGTCCAGCCAGTTCTGGCCGGCAGCCTTCAGGTCGGCGTCGCAGTAATCAATGGCGATGAGCTCTTTGGTCAGGCGGGCAACGCTCTGGCGGATGGTATCCTGCGCCAGGAACATGCCGTAGCCGTACTCGGCGTTGTCCTCAAAGAGGGAGTTTGCCCAAGCGGGGCCGAAGCCGTACTTATTGACGGTGTAAGGGGTCGCAGGCGCGGAACCGCCCCAGATGGAGGAGCAGCCAGTGGCGTTGGCAATATACATCCGCTCGCCGTAGAGCTGGGTGACCAGTTTGGCGTAAGGAGTCTCGCCGCAGCCCGCGCAGGCGCCGGAGAACTCAAGCAGAGGCTGTTTGAACTGAGACCCTTTGAGGGTGCTGTCCTTGAATTTTTCGGCAACATCGGCCTTCTCAGGCAGATCGAAGAGATAATTGAAGTTTGCCTGCTCCTCTCTCTGGCTGTCCAGAGACTTCATGACCAGAGCCTTTTCACCCTTCTTGCCGGGGCAGACAGAGGCACAGATGCCGCAGCCGGTGCAGTCCAGCACAGAGATGCCGACAGCGAATTTCTTGTCAGCCATGCCGGTCATGGGCAGGCTCTTCAGTCCGGCGGGAGCCTTAGCGGCCTCGTCGCCGTCCATGGCAAAGAGACGGACCACAGCGTGCGGACAGACATAAGAGCAGAAGCCGCACTGGATGCAGTTGTCGGGGACCCAAGTGGGAACGTCAACCGCAATGCCGCGTTTCTCGTAGGCAGCGGTACCCTGTGGGAAAGTGCCGTCGGTGCGGTCACCCATAAAGGTGGAAACCGGCAGACGGTCGCCTTTCTGGTCGTTAACGGGAATGACGATATCGTTGACAAAATCGACCAGATCCTTGCGGGAACCGGTGGCTTTCTCGGTGGTATCGGTATCGGCGGCGGTCTTCCAGCTCTCGGGGATCTGGACTTCATGCACGCCCTTGGCGCCAGCGTCGATAGCGTCATGGTTCATCTTGACGATGGCTTCGCCCTTCTTGGAGTAGGAAGCAGTGGCGGCATCCTTCATATACTTAATGGCGTCTTCCGCAGGAAGGATGTTGGCCAGCTTGAAGAAGGCAGATTGCAGAACGGTGTTGATGCGGCCGCCCAAACCGATCTCTTTGCCGATCTTGATGCCGTCGATGGTATAGAACTTGATGCCGTTGTTGGCGATATAGCGTTTCACCTGACCGGGAAGGTGCTGCTCCAGTTCCTCATCAGACCACTGACAGTTCAGCAGGAACACGCCGCCGGGCTTCACATCCTCAACGATGGGGTATTTGCTGATATAGGCGGGGTTGTGGCAGGCCACGAAGTTCGCCTTGTTGATGAGGTAGGTGGATTTGATCTTGGATTTGCCGAAGCGCAGGTGAGAAATCGTAACGCCGCCGGACTTCTTGGAGTCGTAAGCGAAGTAAGCCTGGGCGTTCATATCGGTATGG
>CAKXAF010000091.1:5965-9204 GCA_934869045.1 uncultured Nitrososphaerota archaeon
GGGACAGATGGGTCACATCGTCCTCGATGCCGATGGTGAAACGCTTTTTCTCGGTGTTGTTGTAAACCGCGATGATCTGGGCAGGCGTGGTGTCCTTGGAGCCCAGGCCATAACGGCCGCTGAACACGGGAACTGCGTCGAATTTGCTGCCCTTGAGGGCGGCGACGACATCCAGCCACAGGGGCTCACCCAGAGAGCCGGGCTCTTTGGTGCGGTCCAGGACGGAGATCATCTTTACGCTGTCCGGGATAGCGGCGATCAGGTGCGCAGCGGAGAAAGGCCGGTACAGGCGGACCTTGACCAGGCCGTATTTACCGCCCTTGGCGTTGAGGTAATCGATGGTCTCCTCGATGGTGTCGCAGACAGAACCCATTGCAACGATGACGTGCTCCGCGTCAGCGGCGCCGTAGTAGTTGAAGAGCTGGTAATCGGTGCCCAGTTTCTTGTTGACCTTGCCCATGTATTCCTCGACGATGGTGGGAACCGCGTCGTAGTAGGTGTTGCAAGCTTCACGGGCCTGGAAGAAGATGTCGGGATTCTGCGCGGTGCCGCGGAGGACGGGATGGTTGGGGTTCAGGGCACGGTTGCGGAACGCCTGGACAGCGTCCATGTCCACCATATCCTTGAGATCCTCATAGTCCCAGATCTCGATCTTCTGCAGTTCATGGGAGGTGCGGAAGCCGTCGAAGAAGTTCAGGAAGGGAACGCGGCCTTTGATGGCGGCGCAGTGAGCAACAGGAGTCAGATCCATGACCTCCTGGGGGCTGCCTTCGCAGAGCATGGCGAAGCCGGTCTGGCGGCAGGCATACACGTCGGAGTGGTCGCCGAAGATGGAGAGGGCGTGGCTGGCCAGGGCACGTGCGGAAACGTTGATGACAGCGGGCAGCAGCTCGCCAGCCATCTTGTACATATTGGGGATCATCAGCAGCAGGCCCTGAGAAGCCGTAAAAGTGGTGGTCAGAGCGCCGGCGGCCAAAGAGCCGTGAACGGTGCCGGACGCACCGGCTTCGGACTGCATCTCAACGACGCGGACCTTCTCGCCGAAAATGTTCTTCTTGTCTTCGGAAGCCCATTTGTCGGTGACTTCCGCCATAACGGAAGAAGGCGTAATGGGGTAGATTGCGGCAAGGTCGGTATACGCATAGGAAACGTGTGCGGCAGCGTTGTTACCGTCCATGGTTTTCATTTTTCTTGCCATTTTATATCCTCCTTGAATTTTGATTTACAGCTTGTCAGCGAAAAACCCACACATGCAAACAAAGGTCTGTATCCCACAGGCCTTGCGACGGTTTCGTATTCATGACATTCTGCCGGCGAAAGCCGCCGTCAATTGCACCGGATCCCGTCCTTAAGGGAAGTTTCCGGCTCAATCATCCTTTCTCATTTTAGCACGCCTACTGCGAAAAGTAAAGGGCAAAATTCCAAAATTGTCGCCCTTTTCCCGGGGATTTCCCGAACTTTTTGTAAACAAAATGACGAAGGAAACCGCAGGGGCGTGAGTCACTTCTGCCGTCCGGAACAGCTTCCCTGCCGCTCCCGCAGATATTTCAGCCCCAGCGCCGTCAGAAGGACTGCGCAGAACCCCAGCGCCTCGATCCAAACGGCGCGGTATCCCCAGATTCCTTCCTGGCTGAGGCGGCTGCTCCAAAAGCTCTCCAAAAGCCGCCAAAGGGCTACGCCAGCGCCACCGGTGATGGCCAGCACCGGCGCCGCCCGGGAATCTCCCGGCCGGAAATAGACGTCCGCCCAGATACAGCGTACAATATAATACCCGCCTGCCAAACAGAGCGCGCCCAGCGTCCGGGGAAAGGATTCTGTCCAGTTCCAGAGCATCGCCAGGGTTTCCCCCACAATCAGGGCGATAAACAACATCAAAAACGCCTGGCACCCATACTGATTCCTCAGCCGGCTGCGCCGGTCTGTTCCTGCCGAATCCTTCATTTGCAGCCCTCCCGCCTGTTTTTACCTTAATTATAAAGGCCTCCCCCCGCGCTGTCAAGCGGGCAGGAGGCTGATTTCAGAGGAGTTTTTTATCGGTCAGGCGCTGCACATAGGCCTGCATCTCCGCCTTGGATCGGATGTCGTGGGTTCCGGCGATAACCCGCTCCTGCTGCTCCCGGGTCAGAGCTGCAAAGGCATCCAAAGCAGGCCGGTTCTGGGCCAACGCCATCCCCAATCCCATGGGGACGTCCGGAGAATTGACGTAATTTTCCACAATATTCCTTCTTTCCGGGGAAGTCTCCCTTTTACAGTATACCCCAAAAAGAAACCGCCCCGCGAAATTCGCAGGGCGGAAACTGTTGTTTAAAGTGCCAGCGTGACAAAACGCGCAATGAAGAGCACTGCAGAGATCCACATGACCGGGTGTACCTCCTTGATTTTGCCGCAGCAAACCTTGAGAGCGACCCAGAACAGCATGCCAAACATAATGCCGTTGGCGATGGAGTAGGTAAAGGGCATCATGATGATCGCCAGGAAGCCGCCGAGGTTGTCGGCAATATCACCCTCAAAGGTCATATTCTTCACAGAACTCATCATCAGCAGGCCTACAAAGACCAATGCTGGAGCAGTGGCAAAACCGGGAATCGCAATGAAAATCGGCCAAAGGAAAATGGCGAGGATAAACATTACCGCAGTCGTCAGAGCGGTCAGACCGGTACGGCCGCCTTCTGCAACGCCGGCAGAGCTTTCCACATAGCTGGTTACCGTAGAGGTGCCCAGGCAGGCGCCGACAACGGTTCCGACTGCGTCGGCCATCAGCGCGCCGCCGGCACGGGGCAGTTTGCCGTCCTTATCCAGGAGGCCGCCCTTGCTGGCAACACCGACCAGCGTGCCTACGGTGTCAAAAATATCGACAAACAGGAAAGAGAATACGATGATGATGAAATCGAGAAGATGTGCCGCCGCCCAGCTGAAATCGAACTGGAAGATAGTGGACTCTTTGATCTGGGGGAACAGCGTCCAGCCGGAGAAATCAGGGATCAGAGAGGTGCCGGTGTACCAGCCGCAGAGCTGGGCAATGATGCCTAAGACCCAAGTGCCCAGGATGCCCCAAAGAATTGCGCCTTTGATGTGAAAGTGCCACATAATGCCGATCAGCAGCAGGCCGACCAGGGCCAAAACCGCCTCGGGGCTGCTCATTTTGCCCATGTCCACCAAAGTGGATTCGCTGCCGACGACAACGCCCGCGCCTTTCAAGCCGATGATGGAAATAAACAAGCCGATACCTGCCGTAATAC
>CAKXAF010000092.1 GCA_934869045.1 uncultured Nitrososphaerota archaeon
CCTTCAAACGCCCAAACGGCCCGCATGACCTCCATCTCCGACTCCGACATTTTTTGTGCTGGCTTCATATTGACAACCTCCTGTTTGCAAATAGATTGACGTCATTGCTCTACACTGTGTAGTGATTATATTTTACATCATGTAGATCATAATGTCAAGAGCGTTGAGGAAATTTTTTAGCCGGATAGACCGCGTCTTTCTTTTGGAAGTGCGTTTGGGTTGCACAGAGCTTTGGCTTCACGCTCTGCAGAGCGCGGGGAAAGGAGCCGCCCGTTTCAACCCGCCTCCTTTTGAAGAAGGCGGGCGAATTTTTTTAGCCATTTTGACGGGTGGCCTTCTGTGGATTGTAAATCCACGCGGAATATGCTATAATTGCCTCATAGTCTGTGTAGAAAAAGCAGAGAGGAGGATTCAACTGTGACAGGACGGGAAAAAATCGTCGAAAATACCTTCCGGCTGGTCGAAGAGACCACCGGTGTCCGGGTCTGTTATTGGCCGCTGGGGCTGCCTCGGAGCGGCGGCTCCTCCTTTCGCATGGAAAATCCGGATCACTCCAGCCATACCTGCCCGTACTGTACTCTTGTGAAAAATGCCTGCAATACGGGCTGGTGTCTCCGCAGCAAGGCTTTTGGCATTGAAAAGGCGGCACACAGCGAAGGGGGCTTTGACGGCCTCTGTTATATGGGTGTCCACGATCTGGTGTTCCCAATCCGGATGGATGGCCAGCTGCTGGGAATCCTCTACCTGACCGGCTTCCGCCGGGAGGACGAAGAGGAGAGGGCGAAACGCTTGATCCTCCGGGGGTGCCGCCGGATGAATACGGATGCGGAACAGATGTGGGCCGCTTATTGGGAGCTGCCCTGCCTGACCGCCGCCCAGATGGAGGCACTGCGCTCCAGTGCAAGGTATTTGCGTGAGATTCTGCTGACGGTTCTGCAAACCGCTAAGCCGCCGCGGAATGAGACGGTTAATCGGGAAGAGTCCAAAAAAAGATGGCTTACAGAAAGCGTGATACCCTATGTGGACGCCAATTACCGCAGCGAACTGACCCTGACCCGGCTAGCCGATATCTTTTACGTCAATCCCCAGTATCTCTGCCGGGCCTTTAAGGCGCAGACCGGTATGAACTTCAAGCAGTATATTGCCTCTCTCCGTGTGGAAGACGCTCAGAAGCAGCTGCGTTCTACCGACCGTACCATCGCGGAGATCTCGCGTCTGGTTGGCTGGACAGATTCCAACTATTTCAGCCGGATTTTTCGGGAATTGACCGGCATGACTCCCAGCCGCTATCGTACGGAGTCGCGTTCCCCCCAGCAGAAACAACGCCCAGAATAACCGGCTTAGAAAAGAAAAAGACCTCCATTCGGATGGGTTTCCGGGTGGAGGTCTTTTGTTTTGAAAAGCGGGTCAATGGGAGGGGAGATGATCAATAAACGCCTGTACCTCCGCATAGGAGGAAAAGGAGAGCTCCCGTTCGAACAGGTAACTCAGGCAGCTGCTCCATTCCTCACAGCTGCATTTTTCAGGCGGGATTCGTTTCAGTTCATGAATAACGCTGGTGAGATATTCCGGCGTGCGCAGGTTCGATATGAAACAGTCCTGTTGGACGGCAAGCTGTTCCAGCAAATCCTCTTTCATAATGGCGAAGTACCCCCTTTGACTGCCCGGAATTTTGCATTGTTTTTAATAGTAACTTCATTGTAGCATAGCCAGTTACCGGTGTCAACTGAAAGTGTCTTTTTTACCGACAAAATTCTCCCGGAAGAGACAAAATTCCGCTATACTGAAAGATGGAAAAATATGGGGGGAATGGCTTTTGATTTACGATTTGGGATATCGCCTTCGGGAATTGCGCCTGCGGAAGAGGCTGACGCAGGAACAGGTGGGGAGGCTTCTCGGTCTGTCCAAAGCTTCCATAAGCGGGTATGAAAACAATGTGAAGCTTCCCTCCATTGAGATTCTCCGCAAGCTGTCTGCGCTGTATGGAGTGACAGCAGACTATCTTTTGGGCTTGGACGACCGGACGATGCTTTGCATCGATGGTTTGACCAGACAGGAGCAGGAAATCCTCCAGCTTTTGGTAACAGAATTCCGAACCCGGTAGTATCTCTATCGTCCGCAGCAGAACAAAAGCGGTCCCCGGAACCAGGGGACCGCTTTTGCTGTAAGAGGATAGGCGGATTATTCGCCGTAAACCTCGCCCACATAGCGGCGAAGGTTTTCCAAGCCGATGCTCAGGCCGAGAATGCAGTCCTCGATTCCTTCGAACTCAACGCCGATGTAGCTATCGTATCCGGCGTTTTTGAGGATCTGGAGGCACTGCTTTACCGGAACCGCTCCGTGGCCGATAATCGTGCCGCGGATGTAGTTGCCGGCACGGGTCTGGAAGAATCCGCTGCCGGGGTTCGGCTCGCTTCCGCTTTTGAGGATGAAGTCCTTCGCATGGGCGTAAAAGGCGTAAGGAGCAGCCTTGCCATAGGCAAGAATGGGGTTTTCGTCCGCGCAGAGGAAGTTCCCCATATCGCAGAGCCAGCCGAAGTTGGGGTGGTTTACCGTGTTGATCAGCAGCTCCACCCGATCCGCATCCTGGAGGAACTGTCCGTGATTCTCCACCATGGTTCGGATTCCCTTAGAGGCGGCGTATTCCGTGACTTCCCGGCAGCAGTCCGCCAGCTGGTCCACGATGTTGCGAAGTCCCCGGGAATTGCGGGGATTGCCTTCCTTGAAGCCCCAAGCCGCGTCATGACGCATACTCTGCGTGCCCAGGATGGCGGCAATATCCACTTTCTTTTTCAGACGCTCCACCTCGGCCTTTCCGCCGTCGGTGTTGTTCAGAAGGTCGGCGCCGATGGTGTAGTTGGAGACAGGCAAGCCCACGCGATCGCATTCCTCCCGGATCTGCCGGGCGAAATCCTCCTCACTGACACCTTCAGGAGGTGTCAGATCGGTGAACTCAATGGCGTCAAAGCCCATTTCCTTGGCTTTGGCAATGCAGCTGAACTGCGTCAGGCGGCCGTCGCGGATGTACTGGGAAAAGCTGTAAGAGCTTACAGAAATTTTCATAACAGATGTCCTTTCCTGAAACGGTTACTGAATGATGACTTCGTGGCCGGTCCGTGCGGATTCGTAGATCGCGTCGAGGATCTTCATCAGGGTCACGCCGTCCTCCGCAGGGGATTTGCAGGGGGTGCCGTTGAGGACACAGTCAACATAATGGTTGATCTCGTTCTCGAACAGGCCGTCAAAGCTCAGCGCAGTGGGGGCACAGAGGTCCACGTTGGCCATATAACCGTTGACGGTGCTGTACATTTCCAACTCGGGGTTGAGCATAGCGCCGGCCTTGGTGCCGAATAACTGAATCTTGCCCTCATCGTTTTTAATGTTCAGGGAGAAGGATGCCTCGATGGAAACGACGGAGCCGTTGTCGTAGCGGATCATGGCGGTAGCCAGGTCCTCGACGTCGAACACTTCGTCGCCGTTGGCGGAGGAGGCGGTGTAGGCCTTCTTGTCCTTCAGTTCGCGGCGGTCGCCCAGCTTGTGGAAGGTCGCGCCGTACACGGAAACCGGCATGGGGTTGCCCAGCAGGTAGCGGGTAAGGTCGGTGACGTGGACGCCTAAGTCGATAAGAGGGCCTCCCGCAGACCGGGATTTATCGCCGAACCAGCCGCCGGGGCTGCCGTTGCGGCGAAGGTAGGTGGCCTTGGCGTAGTAAATGTCGCCAAAGTAATCGTTGCCGATGAAGTCCTTGAGGATGGCGCAGTCATTACCATAGCGGCGGACAAAACCGATCATCAGGAGCTTTCCGGCTTTTTCAGCGGCAGCCTTCATCTCCAGAGCCTCGGCGGCGGAGGTGGCCATGGGCTTCTCGCAGAGAACGTGCTTGCCGGCATTAAGGGCGGCGATGGTGCAGGGCGCATGCTGGCTGTTCCAGGTGCAGACGCTGACAGCTTCGATCTCCGGCAGTTCCTTGAGCATCACATCCTTGTCGGTATAGAGACGGGTGACGCCATACTTTTCGCCCATTTCCTTTAGGCGGTTTTCCCGGATGTCGCAGAAGGCGTACAGCTCCACATTGGGGTTTTTCAGATAGCCATTGATATGGGATTCGGAGATGTTGCCGGTACCAATGATGGCAACTTTCAATTTTTTGTCCATAAAGGGGACCTTCTTTCACTTGAAATGTCTTGTAAAATTACGGATCTTGCAGCCGATCATTTCAGCAGGTCTTTCAGGAAGCCTACCGCCTTGCGGATATCCGCCTCAGGGCTGTCGCCAACCTCGCGCTCGATGGTCAGGAAGCCCTTGTAGCCGATGTCCTCCAGAGCCTTGAGGTATTCGGGGAAGGGGACCTTGCCGTCGCCCAGAGGCAGCTCGACAAAGGAAGGGCTTGCCAGCATTTCGGATTCTACCAGGCCATAAACCTCCTCGGGGGAACGGTAGTAGTTGCGCTGGCCGTCCTTTGCATGGGTGTGGACGATGTAGTCCTTCAGGGTGTAGACCGCCTGGACGGGATCGTCGCCTGTGACCATGATCAGGTTGGCGGGGTCCAGGTTGACAGCGACACCGGTCGAGTGCAGCCCGTCCAGGAAGCCCTTCAGGGTGGCGGCGATTTCAGGGCCTGTCTCGATAGCGAAGTGGGCGTTCAGGGAATCCGCGTACTGAGCCAGCTGGAAGCAGGCATCCTGCATGATCTTATAGCGCTCGTGCTCCGGGTCGTTGGGGACGACGCCGATATGGGTTGTAACGATATCGGTCTCCAGCTCCTTGGCCAGGTCGAGGATCCGTTTGGAACGCTCGATGAGGTCTGGATTTTTCTCCGCATTGCCGAAGCCGTGGCCCAGATCGCCGCAGAGAGCCGAGATAACGAGGCCGTTGTCCTTGACCATTTTCAGAAAGTCCTTCCGCTTTTCACCGGTGAGATTTTCCGGGGACATCTCACCGTAAGTGGAATAGACCTGAATGCCCTGTGCGCCGACTTCGACGGCCTTCTTCAGGGCAGAGGGGATGTCCAGACGGAAAGAATCAAGAATGACGCCAATGGGAAACTGGTACATAATCATGCTCCTTTTCAAGTGAACTGTTGACGTTCTGACACCTTTATTATATAATAGGAACCAGATTTGTAAAGGCAAGAATTTGCCGCATATTAACAGAATCTTGCTTTTTTAAAGGGGATATGCCGATGAAGCAGTTTCCATATGAGACGGCGGTTTTTACAGATCCGGAGCTTCCGGTGATTTTCCATCTGGACACGGTAAGACCCGGCAACCAGTTCAACATCCACTGGCAGGACAGCTTGGAAATGCTGTATGTCATCGAAGGCGAGGCGGAGGTAGCGTCAGACACCCTGCGCCAGAATATCCGCACAGGGGAGATCGCAGTCATTAACAGCAACCACATCCACGATATCCGGGCGGTGGCGCCGGTGTGTCGATATTACTGCATGCTGGCAGACCGGGAGCTGTGCGAGCAGCTGGGGGCGCCCATTGGAGAGCTGCGGTTCCAGCTGCGGGTGTCGGACTCCCCGGCGCGGGAGTACTTTGACATGATCGTGGACGAGATGCTGACCCGGAGCGCCTATTATAAGGCGGCGGTGCGGGCGGATCTGGGAGGGCTGCTGGTGCATATGTGCCGCCACTGGCTGGAAGCCCGGGATTTTGACGGAGGACGGGCGGATAAGCGGCTGGACATGGTGAAGGCGGCGATCCGGTTCATCCAGCTGCACTTTGCCGAGAGCCTTTCGGTGGAGCAGATCAGCGCGGCGGCGGGGTTCAGCAAATACTACTTTTGTCGGGGATTTAAGGAAATCACGGGGCGGACCGTGGTGGATTACCTCAACTACACAAGATGCGGCCACGCCCGGAGACTGCTGGCATCGGGGCGGTACAACGTCAGCGAGAGCGCCGAGCACAGCGGATTTTCAAATCTGTCCTATTTTACCAAGACCTATAAGAAATACATGGGAGAGCTGCCTTCCCAGGCGGAACGGAACCTAGAGAAATAAAGGGCCGCAGCGGCGGGAGAAAACGTTTGAAAACGACTTCTCCCGCCGCTGCGGTTTGTCAGCTTAAGACGGTGCCGGGATAGTAATGAGAAAGAATCTGGCTGTAGGTCCAGCCATCATTGACAGCGTAGGCGTTGGCGCCGGTTTGGCTCATGCCTACGCCGTGACCGTAACCGTTCGTGGTAAAAATCAGAGCGTCTTCGCTGACCGTTACCGTGAAGGCATGGCTGCGGATAGCGTAGCCCAGGATATTCTCCCGGACCTGACGGCCGGTGACCGTATGGGTATTGCCACTGGAGTCCGGAATCTGGATCCGGGTAACATAGCCGCCGCTGTTGGTTGTATAATCCGCAAACCAGGAGGCGGGGTCGCTGGGGAGGTTGATTTTCAGGTAGGACTCCAGCTTAGCCTTTACGGTGGAAGCAGAGAGCGTCACCTGCTGGTTTTTATAAGCGGCGGAGGGGTCATAGGCGCTGGTCACATTGGTCAGGTAAGGGTAACTGCCTCCCCAGATCTCAGAGGAGGAATTGGTGATTCCGGCGGAGCTGGCGTGGTAGGGGGTAAAGGCTACGGAGCCGTTATAATAGAGGAGCTTGTCCAGCACAGCGGATACGGCGTCCATGGTTTTCTGGGTAGGGGTCCGGCCGGGAAGGGACGGGATCCGGCCCGCTGCGTTTTCGAAGCGGATGTAGGAATGGGCGGCCACGGCCTGGGCTTTCAGAGCCTCGGTGTGGAAGCTGCCGCCAGTCTCCGCCTCCACGATCTGGCAGAGGATGGAGTAGGCGTCTCCTTCCGTAGTATGGCCGTTGAGGGAGACACGCAGGGTCTCTCCGGCGGAAGGAGCGCTGCTGGAAGAAGGCTCAGAGGAAGGCTCCGATGAAGGGGCGGAGCTTGGCGCGGAGGAAGGAACGGAGCTTTCTGAGGTATCAAAGGAACTGTCCACCGGCGGAGGACCGGAGGGCTGGCTATCAGAGGCCGAAGAAGAGGCGCTGCCGGAGGACGGGGTGTTGCTTTGGGCGTCGGAGCTTTCCAGGGACGAGGAGGAGGGGACTGAGGAAGGCTGCAGCGGAGCGGAGGAAGTACCTTCTGATGGAAGCTCCTCAGAAGAGGGGGATTCAGAAACCCCTTCCGATAATTCGCTGCTTTCTGAAAAAGCGGGCGGATCGGCATCCAGGGGAGTACCGCCGGTTTCCGGCAGGGGGGACGGGTCTGCCGGAAGAAAAACAGCAGCGCCCGGGTCGTTGGCCGAAGCGATGGAGCCGGTAGAGAGAACGGCGGTAACCGCCAGTCCGGCGGCCAGCAGAATTGCGGCCATGACCAAAAGATAGGTTTTGCGCATGACGATTCCTTTCCGTTAAGCGCCGGAGGAGGCGCTGTCATCTGTGCCGATAACGGGGGCATCCATGGGACTGCCGCCGCCGGGAACAGAGCTTTCTCCGCCGGGAGTAGTCTCTCCGGCAGGGGGAGTGCTGGCTTCGCCGGAGGGGGCGGAGAATTCGGTGGACTCAGAGGACTCTACAGGCGGGCCGGACGGCTCTTCCGGGGAGGATTCTCCGCCGGAGGTTTCTTTGGAACTTTCCTCGGGCTGGGAGACGGGCGGGCTGTCAGGCGTTTCTGATGAAGGGCTGCTGGAGGCGCCCGCTGAAGAGGAAGGACGAGAGGAAGGCGTGTTGGAGGGGACGGGATTTGGTTCTACGTAGAAGCTGGAGAAGTCCTCCCAGTCGCCAAAAGCGCCGCTGCCATTTAAAAAGTCGTCCAGATTGCCGGCTGAGGCAGGTTGGGAGGAGTCTTCCGAGGAGGCGGCGTTTCCGGAGGCGGCGGAAATACCTTTGGAGGTGGGGGCCACCTCTTCAAAGGAGGCGCCGATCAGCAGGGTCAGTCCGCTGAACGCAAGAATCAGTACCAAAACCTGAAGCCAGATGTTTTGAATGATGGCGTCAAGAATTTTTTTCAGCATGGTGTCGGTCATCCTTTCGTGAGGTTGGAGAGCGGTCGCTTTAATAACGGCTGGGCTTTACGCGGTTCTCGTTGACTACGGCGTTTTCTACGTCGACTTCAGCGCTTTCACCGGGACGGACCTTTCGGGCAACGATGCAGACCTTAGTGTTATAGCGGTCGTTGGCGCAGGTCTGGATGGTAAGAAAATTGTCGCTGGTGTTGACGTCCACAGTGGTGAGGAAAAAGCTGCGGGCCGTGATCTCGTCGATGTACCACTGGATTTTTTCCTCGTTTTTGGTGCGGACAAAGTTAAAATAGTTGAAGACCTCGCCGACGCTGGAGTCGGTGGTCGCTTCGAAGCAGGAGATGACCTTCCACTGGCTTTCCTCATAGACGGTGTCGAAGGTAATGACCGGGCTGGTCTTGTAAAACTCCAAATCCTTGTAAAGAAGAAGACTGTGGAACATGGCGCCGGATTCCCAGTTGTGGCCGTAGATCAGGGTGTTGGTGTTCAGCTCGGGGGTGATTTCGTTTCGGAAGTCCATAAAGGGGGTGCCAATGGTATCAAAGGTTCCCTCAAAGGAGTGGTTGAGGTAAAAATCGTTGTCCTCGCACTGGGTGACAGGGAGGTTTATGTTGGTATTGGGAATGGTAAGCCAGCCGACCAGATCGTTGTTGATCGCATAGGCGGCGGCGAATTTGTCGAGGTAGCCCTCCGGGAGGCCGCTGACCTGCTCCGGGGTAGGCGGGGTCTCCATGGCCTCCACGGCGCGCTCGATGACCTGGGCTGACTGGATGTTGGCAGCGGTATCCTGAGAGAGCTGCACCCCTGCCCAGGCTCCGGAGGCGATGGCAGCGATGAGAAGGAGCTTTACGGCGACATCCCCGGCTTTGTCCCCTGGCCAGGGGACAAAAAACTGGAGCAGCTTGACCGGGAGGGGGGTGCCGCATAGGCGTCGGTAGGGCTTCATAGAGCTGAAGACCGCCAAGCTGGCGGGGTCCTGGTCAAAGTAGCCGTTGAGCAGTGAAAAGATGCCGTCCACTGCCCGCTGGCGCTGGTGAGACAGCTCCTCATTGGGAAAAGGCTCCACCGTCAGAACGGCCATCCAGGTTTTAGGGCCGCTTTTCAGGCAGACGGCAGTGTGCAGGC
>CAKXAF010000093.1:0-1705 GCA_934869045.1 uncultured Nitrososphaerota archaeon
GCTGGGGAATCCCTGCAGCGGTGGTGCAGTTTCTGAAAAACGGATCCAGCGGCGAGATGCGGGCCCTGGAGGCTTTTCCCCACGTAGTGGAAATGGCTGTGAAGTGTCAGAAGGGGTTTTCCTTTTCCATGACCGCGGAGGCGAGGGAGGAGTGCGCCGCCGTGATGCGGGAGAACCTGGAGAAGGCAGAACAGCTCTGCCGGGAGGGGAGGTGCCGCCTGCTGGTGCTGGACGAGATCGGCTCAGCCCTGGACGCCGGGATGGTGGATCGCAAGGGCTTCCTGGCCTTTCTGGACCACCGGCCCGCTGGGGTGGAGGTCGTCATGACCGGCCACCGGCGGGACGGCGATTTGGCGGAGCGGGCGGATTATGTCACCCAAATGCGCAAGGAAAAACACCCCTATGACTGCGGAACAGCGGCCCGGGACGGCGTGGAGCGCTGAGAAAGGAGAACGGTATGAAACTGGAAACCATCCGTCCGGCAGAAATCGAAGCGCGGAGCTTTGAAATTCTCACCGGATTGCTGGGGGAGAAGAAGCTGGACCCCCGCTATGATTTTATCACCAAGCGGGTCATTCACACTACGGCGGATTTTGACTATGCGGACGCCCTCTTTTACTCGGAGGGGGTTGTGGAGGCCTTTGAACAGGCGGTTCGAGCAGGGGCGGATATCGTCACCGATACCCAGATGGCCCGGGCGGGGATCCACAAGGCGGCCCTGACCCCCTACGGCGGAGAAGTGCGCTGCTTTATCGCGGATCCCGATGTGGCGGACGAGGCCAGAAAGCGGGAAATTACCCGTGCCGCGGTCTCCATGGAAAAGGCGGCCGCCCTTCAAAAGCCGCTGATCTTTGCCTTGGGCAACGCTCCCACCGCTTTGCTTCGGCTCTGTGAGCTGGCGGAAGAGGGGGCGGTCTCCCCGGCAGTGGTCATCGGCGCGCCAGTGGGGTTTGTCAACGTCGTCGAGTCAAAGGAGGTCCTGCTGGCCTCTGGGCTTCCGCAGATCACCGTCCGGGGGCGGAAAGGCGGGAGCAACGTGGCAGCCGCTGTCTGCAACGCCTTGCTTTATCACATGAACGGGAAAAAGTAGGCCCTTTCCAACAAAACGGCCCTGGCGGGATGAAATGGATTTTCCTTTCATCCCGCCAGGGCCGTTTATGGCGAAGGGATTTCTGCGCATTAAAAGCGGCGCTTGGTTTTGCGGCGGTGACGCTTGCGGTTGTTGTAGAGGATGGCGAATACGATATAGGCGGCAATCAGCAGAAGAACCAGTACGATTACAAGCTTGAACCACACGGAGGAGAAGAAGTTTTTGACACCGCGCATAAATCCCAGCCAGCTGCTGCGCTCCAGGGATTCACCGGCGACCAGGTCCACAGTGGCAATGGTGGTATCGGCCAGCTTCAGCTCCATGGTGCCGAGAATCTGCCCCTCGGCGACAGGGGCGTCGATAGACGCTGGGAGGTCGATGATCTTTTGAAGGGCGGACATATCGATATCCTGTTTCATCAGGTAATTGACGTCTTCCGCCGGAAAAACAGGGATGGTGTCCTTGTCCTTCGCCAACTCGATTTTGACCTCTCCCTGGGGAGTCGAGGTTTTGATGACGGAACGGACCGCCCAGTTTTTGAAGGCCCAGTCATAAAGCTGCTTGGCGTCCACAAAAGATTGATTATCCGTGATTTCATCGCCGTTTTCGTAATAG
>CAKXAF010000093.1:1715-4496 GCA_934869045.1 uncultured Nitrososphaerota archaeon
GGCATTAAGGGTGACCAGGGTGTAGGAATAAGCGTCCTTTGACGCCGTGGAAACCAGGTTCCGGCCGGTATTGGTTGCGCCGGTTTTAACGCCATGAACGTTGGGGGAATACTGGGCGCCGCCGCGGCTTTCGCTCATCATGTAGTTGGTGTGGGAGATGGTCCGCTCCTGGGCGTGCTTGTTGGTGGCCGGAAGGGTGTAGCTCTCCGTCGAGGCAATGGTCATGAAGATGGGATCCATCTCCATGGCATATTTTGTGATAAGGTACATATCCTTGGCAGTGGTGTACTGATTATCGTCAGGAAGACCGTGAGGATTTGTAAAATGGGTGTTGGCGGCGCCGATTTCCTTGGCCTTTTGGTTCATCATTTCCACAAAGACTGCGTTGTCGCCGTTTCCGATATAGTTGGCGATAATGCTGGCGGCTTCACAGGCGGAGCGGAGGATCATGGCGTAAAGCAGGTCGATCATTCGGACCTCCTCACCGTGGCGGATGTCCACGTTAGCGGCGCCGAGGGTATACAGCTCGTCAAAGACAGAAGTGGGCGCGGTGACCACCGTTCCTTCTAAATCGGAGCAGTTTTCGATGGCGATGATCGCCGTCATGATGGTAGCCAAAGAAGCGGGCGAGAGCATCTTGTCCGCATTTTTCTGATAGATCACGATCCCGGATTCGTTGTTGACCATATAAACGGCCTCGCTGGACAGCTCAAATCCCAATTCCGGGTCGGCTTCCGCGTGGACCTGCGGCCCTGTCAAAAACGTCAGGCAGAGGGTAAACGCCAGAAACAGCGCAAGGGCTTTTCGAAAACAGTTGGTACGGGGCATATAGGCCGGAACCTCCTTTGTTGCAGCACTTTTGGGGAGCAGCTTTTCCGTCTCCTTATCTGTCTGTTTCAGCCGGAAGGGCTGGCGGAGACGTTCTATATCAGTATTAGTATAGCATAGAAAATCCGTCAGGAAAAGGGAAAACGTAATTTTTTCGCCAAAATCTTCTTAATTTTTTCTGAAGAGCCGCCATTTTCTGGACGAAAACGGCGAAAAATGCTATACTGAAGGCAGAAAACGGAAAATTGGAGAGGCCGGCCATCGAAGAAACGGAGGAAAATTATGCAAGCGTCTGACTGCCTGCGGACCACAGAGGAATATTTTGCCCGGTGGCTGGGGACGGAAGCTGAGGAACTCCGGCAGCCGGGGATCCGGGGCTTTTATTCGGCCGAGCGGGAGACCAGCCAGCCGGGGTATCCCCATCCCTTTGACGGGTATCTGCTCCGGCGGGGCGGGACGCTGCTTTTTTCCTGCAGCAGACGGGCGGAGGAAAAAGTCCCGGGCTTTTTGAAGGGAGTTTCGGCGGTTGACGCTCCGGAACAGATCGGAGAGCTGCTGGAGGGGATCTTCGGCGTCAAGCCGTCCCATAACCTGAAATTTGTCTGGCAGGAGGGGATGGCAGTGGATATTGGAGAAGCCCGGCAGCTTTCAGAAGAGGATTATCCCGCTTTTTTGGAGTTTTTCCGGGCGGGGCACCCAAACTGTGTACATACGGAATGGCTGGAAGAGTATTTTATGGAGATCGCGGGAAAAGGATTCAGCTTCGCCGTATTCCGGGAGGGGAAGATTGCCTGCGCCACCGACGCGCCGGTTATGCCGTATCTGGAGGGCGCGATTCAGGAGATCGGCGTGCGGACCCTTCCGGAGCATCAACGAAAGGGCTATGCGGCCCGAGCCTGCGGGGCGGCTGCGGCAGAGATGCTCCGGCGGGGCGTCTGCCCGGCCTGGTCCACCGGCGCAGGCAACCATGCCTCCGAACAGCTGGCATATCGGGTGGGGTTCGCAAAATTTGCAGATGTATGGACATTCCGGCTGGAAAATCCTTAAAAAATGGAATGCGCAAAAAAATTGAAAAAAAGGTTGTGTTTTTGCGCAGAATATAGTATAATATTTAAGTACCTGTCCGGCCTGAAGGTTTGTCTGGAAGACGGCGGCGCAAAAACAGGAAAACCGCACGTTTGGAAAGAGCGTGCAATCCGACATACGGAAGAGCGGGTCCCGCGCGATGAAACGCCGTGAACCATGTCAGGCGGGGAACCGAGCAGCATTAAGCGGCCGTGTTCATGTGATGCGGCAAAGCCTTCTTTTCCGTATGTCCGGTTGCACGGTCTTTGTTTTCAGTAAGGGGGATCGGCAATGTATCTGGCGCTCTACCGCAAGTGGCGGCCCCGGGTCTTTTCCGATGTGGTCTCCCAAGAGCACATCACCCGGACGCTGCAAAATCAGATCCGCACCGGGCGGACCGCTCATGCTTATCTGTTTACCGGCTCCAGAGGGACCGGGAAGACCACTTGTTCCAAAATCCTTGCCAAGGCGGTCAACTGCCTGCATCCGGTGGATGGAAATCCCTGCCTGGAGTGCAGTGTCTGCAAGGGCATTGAAGACGGTTCCATCCTTGATGTGGTCGAAATGGACGCCGCCAGCAACAACAGCGTCGACGATGTGCGGGAGCTGCGGGACGAGGCCAGCTATGCGCCCTCCGTCTGCAAGTACCGCGTGTATATCATCGACGAGGTCCATATGCTCAGCACCAGCGCCTTTAACGCGCTTTTGAAAATTATGGAGGAGCCCCCTCCCCACGTCCTGTTCATCCTGGCTACTACCGAGGTACACAAGGTCCCCCAGACCATTGTTTCCCGGTGCCAGCAGTATGATTTCCGGCGGATCCGGCCAGCCGACAGCGCCAGGCGGATGCTGGAGATCAGCGAACAGGAAGAATTCACCCTGGAACCC
>CAKXAF010000093.1:4506-8666 GCA_934869045.1 uncultured Nitrososphaerota archaeon
CCCTCTCCCTTCTGGATCAGTGCGCCGCTTTTTCCGACCATATCGATCTTAGGACCGTGGCGGATACGGCGGGGATCGCCGGGTCCGAACACCTCTTTGCACTCTCCGGCGCCATCCTGAAGAAGGACGCGGCTGCGGCCATCTCCAAGGTGGGTGAGCTTTATGATAACGCGAAGGGTGTCGACCGGTTGGTCAGCGAACTGATCGGACATTTCCGCAACGTGATGCTTTGCAAATCAGTGGCGGACCCCCAGAATCTGGTCGTCTGCCTGCCGGACGAAATGGAGCGGTTTATGGCTTTGGCCAAGGCGCTGCCTCTCAGCCGGATTTTGGAGATCCTGACGGCCTTCCAGCGCTGCCTGGATGCACTTTCCCGCAGCGGCAACAAAAAAGTCGAGCTGGAAATGACGCTGATCCGTCTGTGCGCCAGCCCGGAACCGGCCCAGGCCCCGCCGGAGCTGGCCCAGCGGCTGGAAAAGCTGGAACGTCAGGCCGCCCAGACGATTGCCCCCGCCCCTCCGAAAGCGCCGGTTTCAGAAGCGCCGGTTTCCCGGCCGGCTTCCGATCCTGCGGCGGAAGGGGAGGGTTCCAGGCCCATGGCGCAGTGGGAAGGGCTCCTTGGAGAGCTTTCCCGCAGCGAACCTGCCCTGTATGTGATGCTGGAGGGATCCCGGGCCTATATCAGCGGCGGGATCGTACTCATCGAATCGCCTAACCCCATGCTTAAGAGTCTGCTTCTGACGGATAACATTGGCGCGAAGCTGGCAGATGTCGTCGAACAGACGCTGGGGCGGCGGTATCGCCTGCGTATTACCAAGCGCGAACCCAACGCGGTCTCCGGGCAGACGGAATCTGCCCTTGACCATATACTTCAAAAAGCAAAAGAACAGAACATTGAGGTTCATGAATCTTAAGGAGGACAAAAAATGAAAGCAAGACTTCCGCAGGGATATGGCGGCGGCGCCCAGAATATGAACAGCATGATCAAGCAGGCCCAGAAGATGCAGGAAGAGATGGAGAAGGCCCAGGAGGAGATCAAGGCCAAGGAATACTCCACCACCGTCGGCGGCGGCGTTGTGGAGATCACCATGACCGGCGACAAGGTGCTGAAAGCCATCACCCTGAAGCCTGAGATCGTTGATCCTGAAGACATCGAGACCCTCCAAGACCTGATCGTCAGCGGCGTCAATGAGGTGCTGCGCCAGGTCGAGACGGAAACCGAGGAGAAGATGAACGCGATTTCCGGCGGCCTCAACATCCCCGGCCTTTTCTAAGGGCGTATGGATTACACGCCGGTTGCCCTGAAACGGCTGATGGAGTGCTTCGCTGCTCTCCCCGGCATCGGGCGGAAGACCGCCCAGCGGCTGGCCTTCCATGTGCTGGATATGCCTGCGGAGCAGGCTCAGGGCTTTGCCAGGGCCATCCTGGAGGCTCACGAGAAAATTCACAACTGCAAAATCTGCCAGAATTTTACGGACAAGGAAACCTGCGATATCTGTTCCTCTCCGGAGCGGGACGGCAGCGTAATCTGCGTGGTGGAAGACCCCAGGGATGTGATGGCCTTTGAGCGGCTCCGGGAGTACCGGGGACTTTACCATGTCCTTCATGGCCTGATTTCCCCTCTGGACGGCATCGGGCCGGAGAGTATCCGGATCAAGGAACTGCTCCAACGGCTACAGACCCAGGACGTGCGTGAGATCATCATGGCCACCAATCCCACCATTGAGGGGGAAGCCACCGCCATGTACCTTTCGAAGCTTCTGAAGCCTTTAGGGTACCGGGTGACCCGGCTTGCCTTTGGTATCCCGGTGGGGGGCGAGTTAGAGTACGCGGACAACGTGACTCTGAACAAGGCATTGGAAAACCGCACCGAAATCTGAACCCGAAAGGAGGCCCTGCAATGGCCAAACACGCGGCGGATGGAAAGATCATCACAGTCAACCGCAAGGCGCGGCACGATTATTTCGTGCTGGAGGCATTTGAGGCAGGCATCGAGCTGACGGGGACGGAGGTCAAATCGGTCCGGGCGGGCGGCGTCAATCTCAAGGATAGCTGGTGCAGCATCGACAACGGCGAGCTGTTTTTGAAAGGCGCACACATCAGTCCTTACGAAAAGGGCAATATTTTTAACAAAGATCCCTTTCGGGTGCGGAAGCTCCTGATGCACAAGTCGGAGATTGCGCGCCTGTACGGCAAGGTGAAGCAGGACGGGCTGACCCTGATTCCGCTTTCCCTTTATTTCAAGAGGAGCAATGTGAAGGTGGAGCTGGGCCTCTGCAAGGGCAAGCAGCTTCACGACAAGCGTGCGGACATGGCGGAGCGGGATGCGAAGCGGGAGATCGACCGCGCCCTGAAAAGCCGCCAGCACGGATGACAGGAGTGTTGGATTGTGGTTGTAACGGAACTGGATCTAGGACTGGACTATGAGAAGATCGGATTGCCGGTCCCCAAAAAAATGCCGGAATTTACCGGGTATATCCTGAAGAACTACGACGAATACTGTAAGGACCGGCGGCGTCCGGCCGTTTTGGTTCTGCCGGGCGGCGGATATGCGTTTACTTCCCAGCGGGAGGCTACCCCCATCGCGGCGGAGTTTGTCGCGGCGGGAATCTCTGCCTTTATCCTGCGGTACACCTGTGCGCCGGACGCCTATTTTCCGACCCAGCTGATCCAGGCGCTCCAGGCCGTCAAGACTATCCGGGAGCATGCGGACGAGTGGCACATCGATCCGAACCGGATCGCCGTATGCGGTTTTTCGGCGGGGGGCCATCTGGCGGCTTCAATCGGCGTGTTCTGGAACCATGAGTTGGTTCGGAAGTACGGTTTTGCAGGGGATGTTCAGAAACCAAACGGCTTGATTCTGTCCTATCCGGTCATCACCGGTGGAGAAAAGGCCCATCGCGGGTCCTTTCAGAACCTTCTGGGCACTCAGTATTCCGATGAGATGGTGGCATTCACATCTCTGGAAACCCAGGTGACGGCCGATACGCCCAAGTCTTTCATCTGGCATACCTATGAGGACGCTGGGGTGCCGGTGGAGAACTCCATGCTGTTTGCGGACGCACTGATTGCCCACGGCGTACCGGTGGAGCTGCATGTTTACCCGCACGGCGCCCATGGCCTGAGCCTTGGGAACAGCTTGGTAAACGGTCCCAGCGGGACGATTCCCAAGCTGCAGAGCTGGATGTCCTTTGCAAAAGAGTGGGTTTACGATTTATAAGCCCTGTGCGGCGCTTTAGCGCCGCTTCATGGGGGCGTAAAGGTTTCGACGGGGATTTTCAAGTTCAGTAAGCGGGTAGAGCGGGCGAAGGCTCTTTAATCGTCGCACCTAAATATAAACGACAATAACAACAATTATCGTTTAGCTTACGCTGCCTAACTTTAGGCGGCTGCCTGACTGGTTCAGCACCGCGGGTTCCAGCCAGGCCCTAATTAGCGGTCAACGTCTCAGGGGAGGGTCCCGGCCCCTCTGACGTATTCGGGAATACCTTTCCGGTGAGCCTGCTTACCGGCGCTCCGGAGAGGGAACTTTAAACGATAAGCTACACTCGTAGAAAGCTGAATGGAGAGGTTTTCGGACGCGGGTTCGACTCCCGCCGCCTCCACCAATTTAATCGCTGGTCGAACACCATCGGCAACGCTCGTCGTCTTGCCGTATGGCTTTGTACTGGCAGCCCGTGTTGAGAGTAGGCTTTAAGGCCTGCTCTCTTCGCTTTTTAGGTAGTTGGTAGTTCAAGTAGCCCGTTTTTCTTACGCGCTTCCGTAAATGTGTAGGTAGGGAAAAAACAGCGTTTACATTGCTATCAAAAATTAAAAAATGTTTTTGATTTATCGACTACCTTTGCTGCAAAGAGCTTAAAAGCCTTGCTATACCTACGCTTTTCAAGGTAGCGCGCTTGGTAGCACGGAGCGAAGTCCTCGACTACCGACTACCTATAAATGCGGCCGGTCTCAGTGTTTTGGAGCTCAATTCGGTTAAGCAGCTCAAAACCGCTCTCGCGAATGATGTACTTAAGGACTTTGATTAGGAAGTTGACCTTGATTTATTGAGAGGCGGGAAAATCAATACCCGGTTGCTCTGCGAAATGGCAGCACACCCGGATTTTGTGAAGCTATTGGCCGATATTGAAATCTATGTAGATGGAATTGCTGCTATTCAG
>CAKXAF010000093.1:8713-9056 GCA_934869045.1 uncultured Nitrososphaerota archaeon
ACAAAACCTTAACGCCTACATCAATCTGGCAAGGGGTATGATAGAGAAAAAATACAGTGTCGATGGGAATGATAGGCATCTAAAGATTTTGAATGCCTCCCATATCAACGAGGACGAGTACTTCAGTAGTATTGTCCATGATGACATAGACAGCATCATAAGGGATATTAAAGAAGCCCACAGCGGGGACAAGGATAGTGCCCCTGCTGATGATTGGGTGGATGAACTGAAAAGAGATATAGACTATGCTGCCAGCGTGCAAGGGACACCGCAAAAACGACAGGCCATCCTCTATTGCCGCAGGCTGGGCATCGACTACAAAAAACTGACCGATGTAGAGTTT
>CAKXAF010000094.1 GCA_934869045.1 uncultured Nitrososphaerota archaeon
ACCCCGGACTGTATGAGAGCGCGAAAATTGACGGCGCCAACCGTCTGCAGCGCTGCTGGTATGTCACGCTGCCCCATCTTTCCAACCTCATCATTATCCAGCTGATCTTCTCCATCGGCGGCCTGCTGGGGTCGAATACGGAATTGATCCTGCTGCTTTATGTCCCGGCTACTTACTCCACAGCTGACGTTATCGGCACCTATGTTTACCGCGACGGTCTTATGGGCGGCCGGTTCAGCTATGGTACGGCGGTGGGAATTTTTACCTCTGTAATCAACTTCACGCTGCTGTTTATCACCAATAAGATCAGCAACAAGGTTACAGATTATGGCATCTGGTAATCCAGGGAAAGGAGCATTCAGCTATGACTACCGCAGTGAAAAGAAGTAATGTCAATCGGATCAAGGACGGATCACCGGCAGCAACCGTACTCCTTTACGTGACCTCGGTCATCATTTGTATCATCACGCTGTATCCCATGTATTATGTGGTCATCAAGTCCATCAGCGACCCCCAGATATCCCTGACGCATCCGGTCATTTTTTACCCCCAGGGCCTGTATTTTGGATCTTATGAAATGATTCTTCGGGACAAAGACATGTGGATCGCCTACGGAAATACGCTGATTTATGTGGCGGCGACCACGGCCCTGATGATTCTCACGTCTGTGATAGCGGCTTATCCACTGGTCAGCAACAAACTGGCCGGCCGGAAGTTCGTTGTAGCATATCTGTTGATCCCTATGTACTTTGGCGGCGGCATGATCCCGACTTTCCTGCTCATCAATAACCTGGGCCTGTACAACACGCGCCTGGCCCTGATTATCCCCGGTGCAGTAGGCATCTGGAACATTATTCTGACGCGCACCTATTTTTCCAGCCTGCCAAATGAGCTCAGTGAAGCGGCCTTTATTGACGGGGCGACAAACTATCAGGTTCTTTTCCGCATCTTTGTCCCGTTGGCGAAGCCGATCATCGCGGTTATCGCAATCTATACCATTGTCGGCGTGTGGAACAGCTGGTTTGGCGCCAATATCTACCAGACGAAGACGGAGCTTCATCCTTTGCAGATGTACCTCCAACGGGTGCTGATTTCCCAGTCCGTAGACCTGAATAAGCTGAAGACCAAAGAAGAGATCGAACAGGCTAGGGAGGTTGCACTAGGCGCTCAGCAGCTGAAATACGCCCTCATTGTTTTTATCACGCTTCCCATCCTCTTCATCTATCCGATGTTCCAGAAGCAGTTTATGAAGGGAATCATGCTTGGCTCCCTGAAGGGTTGAATTCGTCCCTATCCGCCGGAGCGGTTTATACAGAAAGGATTTATTTTAAGGAGGCTTACCTATGTACAAAAACATCGGCAAATCGGCACGGGCCTTGAGCGCCATACTGGCGGCGATGCTGCTGCTGGCGTCCTGCGGCGGAAACGGCACGTCTTCCAGCGAGGCTTCTGTGGATTCCGATCCCAGCTCCGTTTCGGCGTCCGAATCCAGCGGTGACAGCCAGGAGATGACGCCCGTTACCATCAAGATTATGGGGCCGACTGTCAGCCAGGACTACTGGGATTGGGATGACCGGGAATCTTTCCCCTCCTATGTGGAGTTTGAAAAAGAACTCGCTAATCGGAATCTCACCCTGGAGTACGAGCTGGTTTCCAACGAACAGTACACCACCGTTGTTCAGACACGGATGGCTGCAGCCAGCGATCTGCCCGATCTGATCAACATCAACCCTCTGGATGATGTTACAGCGTTGAATCTGGGCACCAGCGGCCAGCTGCAGGACTGGATTGCAGCCATGGACGCTTACAGCCGTCCGGATCCGTTGGAGCCTACAAACCGTAATGGAGATCCCACCCTTTCCCTGAAGGAGAAATTTGAACTCCGCGCGAACTACGCCAAGAAGCTGGTCACTGCTCCGGACGGCAAGATGTATTGGTGCCCCACCGTGGTTCCCGGGGGCACGATGACGTTGCCAGATGGCTCTGTCACAGAGAACCTGGAGGTTATCGGCGCTTCCCTTCGTGTGGACTGGCTGGCAAAGGTGGGCATGGATATGCCGGCCACGGTCGATGAATTTCTCAACGCTCTCCGCGCTTTCCAGGATCAGGACGTCAACGGAAACGGCCAGCGGGATGAGCGATACTGCTTCGACGCCTACTCCTATGGCTTCTTTACCGGCATTGCCCAGTGGTTCGGCCTGACCCCCGGCCTGACAGGCATTGACCCCAACACCGATACGGCCACTTCCGCCTGGTATTCCGAAGGCGTTCGGCCTTATTTTGAGTTGCTCTCTACCATGGTCGCCGAGGATCTGTTCGACACATCTATGCTGGGGGCTACGGACGAGATGTTTAACTCCCGCATTGCGGAAAACAAGGTTGCCGGTATGCGGTCTTATACCGACGCCACCTGGTTTAACCAGCTCGTGGAAGGCGTAGAAGAGGCAGAATATACGGTAATTGCTCCCATCCAGGCAGTTGAAGGTGTTACACCTTACCTGCTCACAGACGCTGTGGATCTTGCTTATAACAAAGTGGGCATTACCAAGGTCGCTACCCCTGAAGTTGTAGAAGGAATCATGCGGCTGTACGACTTCTCCTGCACGGAAAAATACGGCACGCTTATCAGTTCCGGTATTGAAGGAACGGACTTTATTGAAGAACCGGATCCCAACAACGAAGGCCGTGTCCGCACCCAACTGGTGGAGGAAGTAAAGGCCATGACTCCGGCGGACCGTTATGCCGCCAGACGGGGAGGATGCGGCACTTTCATTGTTGGTATCGCGAACGTTGGCGGCGGCGACCCTGCCATTACCAACAAGCTGAAGGGAGTTTCTGCGGAAGAACGTTTGGCGTTGATGGGCACAGATAAACAGAAACGCGCCCTGGAAAACCGCTGGGAACAGATGACCTACCGTCCGTATGTTGTCAGCCCCTTCTCCAGCAGCACCTATGCAGTTGCCACAGAGGAAGAGCAGGAGGTCCTTACAACCTATACGACTGCTCTGCAGTCGTACTCTGACGAGCTCTGCATGAACCTGATTCTCGGCAATGTCAAATTGGACCAGTTGGACGCCGAGATCGAAAGACTCAACTCTCTGGGCCTGGAAGAACTGGTTAAGGTCAACAACGACCGTTATCAGCGCTATAAAAACAACTGATCCGGTTTTCCGTGGAGGAACTGTATAGAAATTTTACGCCTGAGTTGCATTTACCTAAAATGAATGTACTGGAGCCGCGGCCTGATTTTTCAGGCCGCGGCTCCATAAGCATTTAATCCGTTTAATCGGAGCACGTTGACGGGTTTTTCCAAGGCCCGCGCGAAACCAGAGAGGTTGGACGCTTGAAAATTTTTCTTAGGCCTGTTAAAATGGAGACAGCGGGCACAGCCCGGAATGTGAGAGGAGGAGTGGTGAATGTGTGATCGGTGGCATACAGCCGGGCCAGTCTGTCTTCAGAGAGGGAAATGGCGCGCGGTGGTCTTGACTGGATTTGGCATGAATCCCGTCCTGCTACGGTGTCAGAGCCAGCCTGTTTTGCGGGAACCTGCTGATTTGGACATGCTGAAACAGTCCCCGTTTCTCTATGGGATGCCGCTGCTGTTCCCCCCAAACCGAACGCGGGATGGGAAATTTGCTTTTGACGGCGTGGAGTACTCCCTTCCGATCAACGAACCGGAATGGCGCAACCACCTCCATGGGCAATATTATGACGCGCCCTTTCAGGTGATTGCGCAGGACCGTTGCAGCCTTACGGCACAGTACCGCAGCATAGGGAAACGCTTTCCTTTTCCATTTGTGCTGACCATTGCCGACCGGTTGGAAGAGGAAGGCTTTTTCCGACGGATCGAGCAGTGCAACACCGGGCGGATGGACATGCCGGTGCTGCTGGGGTTTCACACTGCTTTTGCGGAGCCGGACGTATTCTCCGTCCCCATTGGAGGGCGTTGGGAAACCGACAGGCGCTACCTTCCAACGGGCAGAATCGTTTCCTTGACCCCGGAGCAGGCGGCCTTTCGCACAGGGTGCAATCCTCATGGAAAAAAGATCAATGGATTTTACCAGTCAGTGGGTGGAACTGCTCAGGTCGGGGATTTTTGGTATCAGGTATCGCCGGAGTTTCAACAATGGGTCCTGTTCAATGGGGACGGGAATCAAAGTTTTCTCTGCATAGAGCCCCAAACCGGAGTAGTGAACGGGCTGAATATGCCCGGGGGATATATCCGCCTGGCAGCCGGGGAGAGTTTTTTCGCTTCCATGTCCATCACACGATGAAGCCGTACAGGAGAGACCGGAAGAAAGGCCTTTTCGAAAAGAGACGCGAGGATGCCCAGGATCGACTCTGCCGTGCCGGCTCCCTGGCCGCCATCCCATATCGCGCAAAACAACAAAAATGCCCGGCTCCTGCATTTGAGCAGGAATTCGGGCATTTTTGTTGGGAAAAAGCAAGGGGTGCTGCTGCCTATAATATACCATGTGCTTTCATCGGAATTTGACGGGGTTTGCCGGATGAAAAAACTTTTGGGCCAGCGTCTGCTGCTTAGTATGACTATGCAGGCTGCGGTCATTCCTTTCTCTGCTGGATCCGGTAGTCATTGGGGGTCAATCCGGTCAATTTTCGGAAGGTGCGGAAAAAGGTGCTGCTGTTAGTGTAGCCCACAGCTACGGCGATATCCTGCGCCGTCAGCTTGGACTCGGCCAGCAGCTGTTTGGCATGCTCAACACGGCAGATGTTCAGCAGATTGGAAAAACTCTGGCGTACCTCGTCGCTGAATATGTGGGAGAGGTAATAATAGGATACGTGGAATGCGGCCGCCACGGTATTCAGAGACAGATTCGGATCCGCATAATGCTGGTGGATGTATTGAATAATGGCGCTGACAACGTGTTCGTTCTTGCTTTTGCCAGGCTGTCCGCACAGCTCCGCGACGGACTGATAGAACTGCAGGACGAATTGAAAGCAGTGTTCGCTGGAATCCGCACAGGAAAGCACGGATTCCAGGTGCTGAAGGGGCCGCTTGTCCGGATGGTTGAGGGTATAATATACGTGGCACGCTGTGGCGGTCATGCTGTGAAGCAGGCAGAAGAGCATGGGAACGGGCAGGGAACGATTTTCCTCGTACAGTTCTGTGAGCAGGCGTTTGCAGCCCGGGTAATCGCCGTTGCAGAGGGTGTTGAGAATCTCTAGCTCTCGGTCCACCGGGTAGAAGACCGGCTGCTGGCCATCCCCCTGTACCTGGCTGGGAAGGGGTTCGGTGTTGTAACGCAGGGCCTCCCGGAAACAATGATGCAGGCCCTGGAGGGAGCCGCAGGGGGAACTGACGTTGACCTGCATTTCCGGCATCGCCGCTTGCAGCTCTTCCAGGCTGTGGCAGATCCGCTCAATAGCAGGGTCTTGCGGGCTGTCGTTTACAATCAGCGCGCAATAGCTGGTGATCGGAAAGGGACAGAGGGTGGAGCCGTCAAACTCCAGCTGCTCAGCCGGGCAGCCGCACACAACGATTACATAAAAGCGCGGCTGCGTGAATTCCAAATTATATTCGTTCAGCAGGATTTGGAGCTTTTTTTCGTCAAAGCCGGAAGTGGTCAGGATCTGGATGAGAAGCTGGTCCCGGAGCTTCCGGGACTGGGATTGGAGCTCATCTGCGTAATACTGGTCCTGGCGGTTCATTTCGTTGAACCGCTGCAGGATCCGGTCAAAATCTTCCCCATTGGAATCTGAGTTTGGAAACACCTGGACAAACAGCTTCTGTATCGGCGCATAGCGCCGGAAGGCAATGAGAAACGCGAGAAATACACTGCCCAGGAATACGGCGCCGAATATCAGCCAAAACGTGCGCTGGAACCGCAGCAGCGCTTCAAACACCGCAGCTTCCGGAACATAAAAATCATATTGCATTTGCGTAACGCCGGGACTCTCCGAAAACTGCAGGTATTGAATGCCGTCAATCTCAATTTTGGAGTGGCCTTCGCCTGCTGTCTTCGCCGTTTCCGGGAGATTGGAGGCGATCAGCTCCTGCTCCGGCGTGCAGATTCGGTAATAGCTGCCGGGCATGAGCTTTTGTTCCAGCTCGTTCTGAAGCCGGCCTACGCTGAAAAACGACAGCAGATACGAGGTGCGGTGCAGATAGGCCGATGGCAGCACCTGGGCCAGACAGAAAAACTGCTGGCCGTTAGGCGCGGTCAGCAGCCCCGAATAGGCGCGCTGCTCTACCGATTGAATCCACCGGTAAAAATCCTCTCCGGAGATTCCTTTATAGTTGAGCATGGAGCGGTAGTAGTCGGAAAAGGCGTGCGTACTACCGGATGCGGAGATGAGGGTGTCTGATTCCAGAAAATACACGCAGTAGTTGGTGCAGATATCGTTTCGGATCAGGCCGTTGAGATAGCTGGAAATTTCAGATACGCTGTTCTGCCGTTCGTAGGCGGTAAACGCAGTGGAGACGTTGAAGAGGCGATAACTGCGCAGCCCTACCAGCTTACTGGAAATGTTGATCGGCGTTTCGATATAGGAGTCCATCTGTTCAGAGACCGCCCGAAGCATCAGTTGCTCGGTCTGCAGGTACTGCTTTTGAGCGGAGCTGTTGAAGGAAGAGCTGATGAGGATGCTGATAATGGTCAGCGGCAGCAGAATCAGCGCCAAAAAGGAGAGGAGATACGATACAAATATTTTGCTTTTCATGATGGAAAACAATTTCATAATCGAATCTCCTTTGAATTTAGCCTATCAAAAGATAAACGGTATATTATAAATTATAGTTTACCTTTTTGGTTCTGGTTGTCAAATAAGAGAAGAAAAAACTGCAATTTTTGAGAGGAATCACAAAAAAGAGCAGACTGTTTTCGCAAAATAGAGCACACTTCGCGAATTGTGTCAATTGCGAAAACAGAGAGGCGGCGATATAATGAAACCACGATCCAAAATCAAAGGAGGCAATTCAAAATGAAAAAGACAAAAAGCTTTTTGGCTCTTTGCGCGGCCCTGACCGTTTTGCTGGCAGGCTGCGGCGGCAGCGGCACATCCACTCCGTCTGAGTCCTCCTCGTCCGGGACGCTGTCCAGCGGCACGCCTGTCTCGTCGCAGGGGACAGTTTCGGAATATCCGGAATCTCTGCGGATTTGGACTGCTGGCTTTGCGGAGAAGTATTCTGCAATGGGCGCAAAGGATTACAACGTCAACGCATCTTTGCAAAAAATCTGTGAGAACACCGGCACAGAAATTACTTGGGAGTATGGCTCCAGCGGCAATGAGGGAATGACGAACTTCAATCTGATGCTCAGCTCAGGGGATTATCCGGATATTATCATCTACGACTGGAAAAACATTCCTGGAGGCCCCGTACAGTATGCGGAGGACGGGGTTATCATTGATCTGACCGATATGTATCAGACCAATCTGTCCAATGTATACCAGGCGTTGGAGAATGTGGATTCTCTCAACAATGCCAAAGCGGCTGACGGCAAGCTGTATTATGTTCCTGAAATTTTCGACAGGCCTGGCGGCGGTATCTATATGGGCTTTATCATCCGGCAGGATATGCTGGACGAAATGAATGAGCCCATTCCTACAACCTTGGATGAATATCACACCCTGCTAAAAAAAGCAAAGGATAAATACGGGGCAGGATTTTATCCCATGACCGGCGTCGGATTTAACAATGCACTGGGCATCGGTTCCTTGCTCTGGTCCTATGGAATTACCTATGGTTTCTATTTGGAAGGGGAAACGGTCTGTTATGGGCCGCTGTCCGACCGATTTGCAGATGGGATGGAGTACATACATACCCTGTATGCAGAAGAGCTGATTGACCCGGACTACGCTACCCAGGACCGAACCGCTGAAAAGGGGAAAATCATGTCCGACCAGTCCATGGTGACCTTTGAGTACCAGCCCTCTGCTATGACGCAGGCAATGGCGGAGCAGAATCCAACCTTCAAGCTGGTTGGAATTCCAAACCTGAAGGAAAAGCCGGATACGCCTTCCTATACGTTTGACAGCGTCTATTTGAACAACATCCAGACCCCCAGCAGCTATGCGATCTCCACAAACTGTAAAGAGCCCGAAAAAGCTGCGAACTTTATCAATTACATCTTCTCTGAGGAAGGAGCCTGGATTGCGAACTGGGGTGAGGAAGGCGTGGATTTTGAATACGGATCAGATAATAAGCCCCAGTTTACGGAAAAATATCTTGCAATGGATGATTCCACAAGAGTCAGCCGCACCTTCGGCACGGCGAGTGCCTTCGCCTCTCTCCGCATCCTAGACGCTTACCAGGCCATTTTGCCGGAAGTCTCTGTGCAGGCGATAGAAACCTGGGCGCAAAAAGACGACACCTCCCGGATTCTTCCCGCTGTTTCTCTGACTGTGGAGGAACAGGACAAGATCACCGATTGGCTGGCTGACCTAAACACTTACATGGACGAACGGTATTCCGGCCTCGTCAATGGCCAGATCGCCCTTGACACCATTCCCGCCATTCAGCAGGAGCTGAAGGACAAGATGCACATCGAAGAAATCATTGAGGTATATCAGGCAGCATACGACCGTTTTGTCGGCTGATTCGGATCAGCCGCCTGCTTCACGGAACAGTATCGCCTGTTCCGTGAAGCTTTTTTGGAAGGGGTGCGTTTCAATGGAAATTTCCGCCGTTCGTGCCGGCAGCAGGCCGCGGCTGGGGTTCGCCGCCCGATTCGCGCGGGCGATCCGGCGGCATTGGGTGATCTATCTGATGTTCCTGCCGGTGCTGATTTATTACCTGCTGTTCAATTACGTGCCAATGTTTGGCATTGTGATCGGTTTTCAGGATTTTAAGATCACACGGGGCTTTTTTGGCAGCGAGTGGGTCGGATTGGAAAACTTTATGAGCTTTTTCAATTCAATGTACGCTTGGCGCTGTATCCGCAACACGCTGTCCATCAGCTTTTTGACGCTGATCTTCGGGTTCCCGGCGCCAATTATCCTGGCTCTGCTGATGAATGAGGTCAAGACCAAGTATTTTTTAAAAACGGTCCAGACCGTGACCTATATG
>CAKXAF010000095.1 GCA_934869045.1 uncultured Nitrososphaerota archaeon
TTTTCGATGTAATCCTCCGGGATGTGGGCTTCCAGCTGGATGTCCACCAGGCATTCGGCAGTAGCCATGGAATCCGGGGCTTTGCCCTGCTTCTCCGCTACCGCTTCGGAAAGCAGGCGCAGGTACATGTCGTAGCCCACGGCCTCCATGTGGCCATGCTGCCGGGTGCCCAGGATGTTCCCCGCTCCCCGGATCTCCAGATCGCGGAGGGCAATGCGGAAGCCGGAGCCGAATTTGGTGAATTCCCGGATGGCGTTGAGCCGCTTGGTGGCCACCTCCGACAGTACCTGTCCCCGCTGGAAGGTGAAATAGGCGAAGGCCCGTCGGCTGGATCGGCCCACCCGTCCCCGGAGCTGATATAGCTGGGAAAGGCCCATCCGGTCGGCCCGTTCAATGACCAGGGTGTTGCAGTTTGCCACGTCCACCCCTGTTTCAATGATGGTGGTGCAGACCAGAATGTCGATTTCCTGATCCATCAGCTGTTTCCAGATCCGGGAGAGTTCCTCCTCCGGCATCTTGCCGTGAGCCACCCCGACCCGGGCCTCGGGGATTGCCTCCTTGATCCGGGCGGCGCAGCCGTGGATGGTTTCGGTGTTGTTGTGGATATAATACGCCTGGCCGCCCCTGTGCAGCTCCCGCCGCAGGGCCTCGAAGATCACCCCGTCGTCGTGCTCCAGCACATAGGTCTGTACCGGGTGGCGGTTCTGTGGCGCCTCCTCGATGACGCTCATGTCCCGGATACCGCTCATGGCCATGTTCAGCGTCCGGGGAATGGGCGTTGCCGACAGGGTCAGCATATCCACCCCGGCCAGCATCTCCTTGAACCGCTCCTTGTGGGCCACGCCAAACCGCTGCTCCTCGTCGATGATGGCAAGCCCCAGATCTTTGAAGTGAATGTCCCTGGATACCAGCCGGTGGGTCCCCACCACGATATCCACCCGGCCGCTTTCCAGCTTTTTCACCACGGCCTTTTGCTCCTTGGGTGAGCGGAACCGGGAGAGCAGCTCGATATCCACGGGAAAATTTCCCATCCGGTGGAGCAAGGTCTGGTAGTGCTGCCACGCTAGGATGGTGGTGGGACAGAGAATCGCGCACTGCTTGCCATCCATAACGCATTTAAAGGCGGCTCGCAGCGCCACCTCGGTTTTGCCGAAGCCCACGTCGCCGCAGAGCAGCCGCTCCATGGGGACGGGCTTTTCCATGTCCGCCTTGATTTCGGCGATGCAGCGGAGCTGGTCATCGGTCTCTTGATAATCGAAATGGGCTTCAAAATCCCGCTGGTAATCCGTGTCCGGTGAGAAGGCAAACCCCTGCACCCGCATCCGCTGGGCGTAAAGGGCGATGAGCTCGTCGGCCATCTCGTCCACGGCTTTTTTAACCCGGGCCCGGGTCTTCTGCCACTCGCCGGAGTGGAGACGGTTCAGCTTGACCTTGGAGTCCTCCCGGGGACCAATATATTTGCTCACCAGGTCCAGCTGGGTTACCGGGACGTAAAGGGTGTCAGCCCCGGCATACTGGATCTTGATATAGTCCTTGACGATGCCGTGGAGATCCAGCTTGTGAATGCCGGAAAAGATGCCGATGCCGTGGGACACGTGGACCACATAATCCCCTTCGGTCAGATCAGAAAGGGATTTGATCTCTTCCCCCTTCCGCTTTTTAGGACGGCCTGACGAGGCGGTGACCGCTTTGCCGGTGGTGGTCAGGGAAAACTTGATCTGGGGATATTCAAACCCTGCGGAAAGGGTTCCGGCCAGCACCAGCACCTTGCGGTACTGAATGGCCTTCACATCCTTGACATAGCTGGCGGGCAGCCCCATTTTGGCCAGGTCGGCCGCCAAATTGGCCGCGGCCTTGGCCGTCCCGGCCAGAACGGCGCAGCAGTACCCCTCCTCCAGCAGCGGCAGCAGGTCGCTTTGGAGCAGCTTCAGATCCCCGTTCCACCCCGACGACTGCAGCGGGCTGATGTTGATGAGGTCCTTGACCGCCGTCCCGGCCCCGGTCCGGGCGAAGGTGTCCAGAAGAAGGACGCGGTGTCCTTCTATTTTTGCCTCCGCCTGTTCCGGGCTGAGCAAGTAGCTGTCCAGCCCTTTGCAGAGCTGTCCCTCATCGAAAAGGACCTTCAGGTCCTCGCTGTACTGCCAGAAAAGCCCCCGGGCGTTCTCCCGGGCTTCGGCACGCTCGCTGACGAAGATGGGCGCGTTTTGAAAGTAGTCAAAAATGGTCGCAAACCGGTCGTAGGCCAGGGGGAAATACTTGTCCTCCGACGCCAGCTCGACCCCGGCGTCCAGCTGCTCCAGATCCTTTTCTAAAACCGCTTTTGCTTGGGCAAATCCCTTTTTGCTTCCGAGTTTTTCACAAAATTCACGGAGCTTTGTGGATAACTCGCCTTGGGAAAATACCACCTCGTTGGCTGGGGAGATATCCACCCGGCTCACCGGATCGGTCCGCCGCTGGGAATCCAGCTCGAAGTAGTTCATGGTGTCGATTTCGTCGCCCCAGAATTCAATCCGCACCGGCGACGGCTCCTTGGGCGGATAGAGATCCAGAATCCCGCCCCGGATGGAGAACTGGCTGATGCCGTCCACTTGGGGCCGCCGGACATAGCCGGACTGAATCAGCCGGGCCGTCAGCTCTTCCAGGGGCATGGAGTCCCCTGCTTCCAGGGAGAAGGTGCTCCTCAGAAGGACATCCTTGGGGATGGTACGGGTCATGGCCGCCTGGATGGAGGTCACGACAATGGAGGCCTCTCCTGCCGCCAGCCGTGAGAGGACGCTGAGGCGGGTCTGCTCGTATTCGGTGGATACGCCCTCCATTTGCCGGTAGGAGAAGTCCCGGTACGGAAAGAGCAGCGCCGGTTCCCCGGAGTCCGCCATGGCGTTGATGTCCATGGTCAGCCGGGCAGCGCTGGGTTCGTCCTGGGTGATGACCAGCAGCGGTTCGTCCAGCTCCATAGCTGCAGCGAAGAGAAAGTGGGCCTTATGGATGGCAGACAGCCCAATGCAGAGGGCCGGAACCCGTCCGGAGCGCAGGTCTCCCATCATCTGGGTGAACGCTTCCAGCCGGGAAGCGATAGTGGAATAGAGTTTCATAAGCACCTCGTTAGAAGTTTGAGAAAACGGCGGATTTTTGGCGGAACCATTGGCAGGCCTTTTGGCCGGGAAGCACAGACGTCCCTTTTATCTTCCTTCTGCGTACCGGGATAGTCCGCCCTATGCGGGATCGAACGCGTCTGGATGTGGATCGATTCCGTTCCTGCGCCCTTCTTTTTTCTCTGTGGATACCGGCGGACGCGCCTGCCGCAGACTCTTCCAAAGAGAAATTCCGCTTTCGATCCGCCTGCCCTGGCAGAGGACGATCAGGAGTTGTATAGGTTCATAGCCTTTTCAATATTGCCTTGGATAATCAGCTCGGCGATCTCGCGGCAAGGAATCGCCGCCTCTTGGATGGCTTTGCGCTCCGCTTCCGTAAAGTTGGACAGCACCCAGTCGGCCAGATCGTAGTTGGGGTTGGGCCGCTCCCCCACCCCGATTTTGATGCGGGGGAAGTTGTCCGACTGAAGATAGTCGATAATGCTGCGAATGCCGTTGTGACCGCCGTGGGAACCCTTCCGTCGGATACGCAGCTTCCCGGTATCCAAGGAAATGTCGTCGAAGAGGACCAGGATGTTCTCGGGAGGGATTTTATAAAAGGAGGCGGCCTTCTCCACCGAGACGCCGGATAAGTTCATATAGGTCTGGGGCTTCATCAGCAGGACCCGCTCCCCGGCCAGGATCACGTCAGCCGTTAGGGCATCAAATTTTTTTCGATCGATGACAGTCCCTAGCTGGCGGGCAATTTCATCCACGGCGAGAAAGCCGGTATTATGCCGGGTATTCTGATACTTGCGGTCGGGATTGCCCAATCCGACTACAAGGTAGGAAATTCCTCCGGAGTTTTTCTGAAAAAACGGCATAGCAAATGGTCTCCGAAACAGGCAGAAGGCGCCGTCCCGGATTCTCCTTTTTTCGTAGTATTTAGCAGTTCCAGTTTACCACAAAAATCAAGAACCTTCAAGAAATTCGGCAAAAACTCCCAGGATTCCCTTAAAAATTTCACCGGACTTTTGCCCCAG
Organism: uncultured Nitrososphaerota archaeon; assembly: GCA_934869045.1. Classification (GTDB taxonomy): domain Bacteria; phylum Bacillota; class Clostridia; order Oscillospirales; family Ruminococcaceae; genus Merdivicinus. The sequence continues at coordinate 4,115 of CAKXAF010000095.1, forward strand.
GAACAAGCCGGACGCGTACAGCGGATAAACTGTACGCGTCCGGAAGGTTATATGTCCAGGGTATTGCAGAACTGCAGCGGCAGGCGGTCCCCATACAGGTGGGAGACATCGGACAGCCCGATGCACATCGGCGCGGTCATGCCGTCAGGATTGTTCTGAAAATGCAGAACCGTCACAGAGGAATGATTAAGGTCAAAGGACGACCAGAACAGTGGCGGCGGGACCGCCAGCAGATGGGAAAGCCAGGTAGTGCCGAAGCCCTGGTGGCAGAAAACAGCCACACGGCAGTCGTTTGGCTGAATGGCCCGGTAGATGATGCCCTCCCGGCGGTATCCCAGCCGCAGAGTAAAGACGTCGGACGCTTGCTGGATGCGCCGGTAACCATCTTTGGCATTGGTACGGCAGAAGGGCTCCGCCTCGTACCACTGGCTGCCCAGGGCCAGGATCTCCGGGGTCTTATAACGGGTGCTCTGGATGTGAAAGGACCACCCCCAGGAGCCATCGTCCCTTTCGCAGGCAAAGTCATCCCACGCGAGAGATTCACTGGTCCATTCTTCAACTTGGGGTGTGAGATGGAGCAGCTCGCAGGCTGGCGCGGCGGTCTGCTGCGCCCGGATCATGGGGGATACAAAAATCTGATCCAGTCCGTGGACAGAAAGACGTTTGGCAAGGGCCAGAGCCTGGAGCCTGCCCTTTTCTGTCAGAGAATCCGGGTCGTAGATCGGGTCGCCGTGACGGATAATGTAAAGAAGCATGACATTTCATCTCCTGTATGAGAACGGCCGCTTTTAGAGGGTGAGCATAGCGGCGTAAATCTCGCTTTTTTTAAAGCCGGTCTCTGCGGCCACTTGTTTGGCTGCATCGGTTTGCTTCGCGCCGGCGTCCACCAGCTTCCGGGCCTGCGCTACCGCTTCCTCCAAAGTCCCTTCCGGCTCCCGCTCCGGAGCGGCGCCCTCTATGATAAGGACGAATTCTCCCTTGGGGGGCTTTCCTTCATACAGAGCGATCGCCCCGTCAAAGTCTGTGCGGATAACCTCTTCATGGAGCTTGGTCAGCTCCCGGCAGATGGAAAGCCGCCGGTTGCCAAGAACATTCCGAATATCGTGGAGGGTGGTCAGGAGCTTGTGGGGGGCCTCGTAGAAGATCAGCGTATGGGTGTCCCGGATGAGGCTTTGCAGATGTTCCATCCGGTTATGGCGGTTGGTGGAGAGAAATCCCTCGAAGCTGAACCTGGAGGTGGACAGGCCGCTCAGGCAGAGTGCGGAAACCGCCGCGCTGGGGCCGGGGATCACCACCGCAGTGATGCCGGCTTCCGCCGCCAGCCGGACCAGGTCCTCACCGGGATCGGAAATGCAGGGCATTCCTGCGTCGGAAACCACCGCGGCACTTTCGCCGCTGAGAATGCGGTCAATAATGCCCGCGCCGCGCTCCCGCAGGTTGTGTTCATGGTAGCTGACCATGGGCTTTTTGATTTCAAAGTGATTGAGCAGCTTGAGGGTGACGCGGGTGTCCTCCGCCGCGATAAAGTCTACGCTTTGAAGAATTTCCACCGCCCGGGGGGAGAAGTCTGACAGGTTCCCGATAGGGGTCCCCACGACATACAGCGTTCCGCTCATAGATTCCTCGCTTTCTTATAGCAGGTATGATTTCTTGTAAAGCAACGCTGTTTCCGGCGTAGGGCTGCCGTCGGGATTCCGTGCGGCGAACAGCGGTTCCGTCCGGAGTCCCGGCCTGGCGCCCAGCCGGCCCTCCACCAGCGCCAGCCATGGAGCGGAAGAAACCGTATCTGCTGCCAGCCGCAGCCGTTTTGGCTCCAAGCGGTGTGCGCGCATCGCCGCGAAAAGATCAGGCAGCCGTTCCGGCCGATGACAGAGACAGAACCGACCTCCGAATTGCAGAAGCTTCTCGGCCGCAGCGCAGACGCTGTCCAGCGTGCAGGCGGTTTCAGTTCGCACCGCGGCCCGAGACGGATCCGGGGAGGGATTCCCCTGAAAATAGGGAGGATTGCAGACAGCTAGGCGAAAAGCGTTCCGCGGGAGGGAAGCCGGCAGCTGGCACAGGTCACCCTCCACCGGGAAAATGACAGACTCAAGTCTGCTGACTGAAATAGTTTCCTGAAATTGGGAAACCGCCTCTTTTTGAAGCTCCAGACCGTATATTTTATTACAATGATACATTTTGTATAATAAAACGGAAAGAATCCCGCATCCGGCTCCCAGATCGGCGGCCAGCTCTGTCCGTTTCGCCTGGGCGAATGAAGCCAGAAGAAAGGAATCCACCCCAAAGGTATGGCGGGGGCTGATGCAAACAGCCAGCTCTTCCCCCAGCGGGCCGCGGCCCAGGGGTTCATAGCAGCAATCCTTTGCTGGTGCAGACATTGGCTTTCCTCCTGTTGCATAGCGCTGTATCCATTTTACCATAAACCCGATTCTGGTGCAAGAAATAAAATCATGGAAATCTTCTGAAACCTCTTGACTTTTTTGGGATGGATAGTGTATTATAATATATGATGCCGCTGTGGCGGAATTGGCAGACGCACCGCACTCAAAATGCGGCGGGAAACCATGCCGGTTCGAGTCCGGCCAGCGGCACCACAAGGTTGGGTTTGGGGCAGAACATGCTCCGGCCCTTTTCCTTTTTCAGGGTAACCGCAAAATGGCGTGACAGAAAAACTGTCACGCCATTTTCGGTTAAAGAAACAGCTAAGGTTATAGCTGCTCCCCTTTTTGGGGGACCGGTTCATACAAAAATTGACAGCCATCCCGAAGCAGCACGGATGGCTGTAGCATTATGCCTGCGGAGTCCATAGAACTGGTTAATCAGAGCCGCTGTCTCTTTGGCAGAGGGCGGAATAGAGAAGTCGCTTTGCCTCCCGGATCGTCGCCGGCTGAACCTTGGTATTTAAAAGATAAGTAGCCGCTTCCTGGTAGTCCTTCAGGCTGTAAAGTGTTTCGGAGATATCCCAAACAGCTTCCGCCTCTCTTCGGGACAGACGCAGACGCGGAAGATCCGACTGATAGGCGCAGCCGAACAGGCAGCGCAGATACTCCAGCAATTCCATCTTGATCCCTCTCATCTGTTTTTGCTTTCTTTCAGTATACGACAGATTTTCCCAAAAATCAATAGTTATAAGTTAAATTACACTTATAACTGTCTGTATATTCCATTCTCTTCCCCCTAAACTGAAAATGGGTGATTTGATGAAGGTGGATTATAATGCCATTGGCAGACGAATCAAGGAAAAGCGGAGGGAGCTTCAGCAGACGCAGGATATTCTGGCGGAGGCGCTTTCGGTTTCCGTTGGGTATGTGAGCCAGATCGAACGGGGCGTGACCAAGCTCAGTCTGGATATGCTTGTGCGGATTGCGGAATGTCTGGAATGTGAACCGGCGGAGCTGCTGATCGGTGTAGCCCCCGGCAGCAGGAGCTATCTGGACCGGGAATTGCGGCAGGCGTATGATCGGATGGACGCCCGCCAGCGGGAGCTGCTTTTGGAGATTGCCTGGGCGATTCTGCGGCGTTCCTGATGCTGGACGGAGAGTCTTTTAAACGGGGCCGGTTCTTGACAGAGACGGAAAAATCCCCTATGATAAAAGGGCGAAAAGCGGATATCAGATTTGGGAGGATGCGAAATGAAATGGAGCAAATTCATGGAGATCCCGTCGGGGGATCCGTTGGATGAGATCCGTCCGGACGGCGGATTCTGTGGGATTTTCCGTACCATCGGCTGCATCGGGGACAGCCTCTCTTCCGGCGAATTTGAGTCCCTGGATGATGCCGGGCAAAAGGGATATCACGATGAGTATGACTATTCCTGGGGACAGTATCTGGCGCGGCTTTGCGGCAATACCGTCTACAACTTTTCACGGGGCGGCATGACTGCCAGGGAGTATTGCGCTACCTTTGCGGAGGAGCAGGATTTCTGGAACCCGGATAAGCTCTGTCAGGCGTATATCATTGCGTTGGGCGTCAACGACCTGAACTGGCTGCATCATGAGCGGGGCAGCATGCAGGATGTCTGTCTGGAGGACTACACCAAGAACGCCGATACCATTGCGGGAAACTATGCGCGGATCATCCAGCGGCTCCGGTCCATGCAGCCCCAGGCGCGCTTTTTCCTGATGACTATCCCCCGCAGTGACGATGAAACGCCGGGACGCCGTGAGGGCCAGGACTGGCACGCTTCGCTAATCCGAGAAATGGCGTCTGTTTTCCCGCACACCTATGTGCTGGATTTCCGCCGGTATGCGCCGATTTATGATGCCGAGTTCCGCCGTCGCTTCAATTTGGGCGGACATATGAACCCGGCAGGCTATCTGTTGACTTCCCGGATGGTAGCAAGCTACATCGACTTCATCATCCGCCGGAACATGGAAGACTTTTCGCAGGTCTGCTTTATCGGGAAACCGTACCACAATGTTTCGGCAAAGTGGTAAATACAGAAGAGCAAAGAACGGCAATCTTTCCGATTTTTTCGTTTTCCCTTGACAATCCGGAGAAAATCCCCTATCATGGAAGGGTACCAAGAAAAGGGAGTAGCTGGCGGCCGCATGGCAGCCGCAGCTGGATGCGACATACCCGGTGGATTCCATCCGCATCCGGCCTAAGGATTTCAGGATCCGACAGCAAGACTTTTATTGTGGCCATTGCCATGATAAAAGTCTTTTTTTATGAGGATTTGAATCCTATGCGCCGCCGCCCGAGCTTTTGAAAGGAATGGTCGAAGATATGCAGCAATTACTGAGTCTTTTCGGCAACGTCACCGAATTGACCTGGCAGATGGCCGTTATGTGGGTCATCGGAGCCATCCTCATCTATTTGGGGATCGTCAAAAAAATGGAACCCACCCTGCTGGTCCCCATGGGATTCGGCGCGATTCTGGTCAACCTTCCCCTCTCCGGAGCTGTGACAC
>CAKXAF010000096.1 GCA_934869045.1 uncultured Nitrososphaerota archaeon
TCGGCGAGCTTGCCCTGCTCGTACATGCACTGCAGGGAATAGTTCCGCCGCTCCATATTTTTTTCCGGATGGAGATCGGGCCTCCAGCTGTTGGGGGACCGGGTCATGCCGGCCAGCGACGCCGCCTGCGGAACCGTCAGCTCCCAGACATGGCAGCCGAAATAGGCCTGGGCAGCCGCCTCCACGCCGCGGTTGCGTCCGCCCAGGAAGATGATGTTCAGGTACTTTTCCAGGATCTCGTCCTTGGTATACTGCCGCTCCAGCTGAATGGCGCGGAAAATTTCCCGGATCTTCCGGACAGGTGTGACGTCATCATCCTTCGTGACATTTTTGATCAGCTGCTGGGTGATCGTGGAGCCGCCCTGTGAGCCGCCCTCCAGCAAAGCGCTGATGGTGACCCGGACGGTCCGGACCCAATCGACGCCGTCGTGGTCGTAGAACCGCTTGTCCTCCGTGCAGACGAACGCGTCAATAACGTGCTGCGGGATCTGATCGATGGTGACCTCGATGTGGTTTTCATCCGCCGCCATCCGGTAGACCTCCGTCTGCACGCCATTTTCATCGTTGGCATAGAATATAGTGGTCTCTGCCAGCGAAACATTGTCCAAATTAATGGGATTGTCGGTTTCCATAAAATTCATCACGTAGATGGTAATGGCCGTAACGACCACGCAGCCCGTGATGACCCCGACCAGAAAAAGCGTGACGAAAATGCGCGCAATGTGGCCGAAGACCTGACGGGTAATGACCCAGGCCTTCGAGCCCGTGCGCTTCCTTTTGGAGCGTTTATTTGCAGCCAATTGGTTAGCCTCCTTTGCACGCCGGAACATACGCCGGCAGACGTGGGACGATCACGCTCTGAGCCCTCTGAAGCCAGGTTTTTCTTTTTCGGCCTCTTCTTCTGCCCGCCCGGCAGGCCCGGGGACTTCAAGCGTCAAACCGCACCGCCGCGGCAGGGGAGGACATTCCCTTCTTCGGCGTGCGCTTTTCAACGATTATACCAGGCCCGCCGAACCGCAAGGATTCGGAAGGCGGCGAAGCCGCCGTTGTTTTGCGGAGCAAAACCAGGGGATGATACAATGTTCTCAAAGAGGGCCGTCAAGGCCCAAAGGCCGCGGATAGCGGTCTTGGCTTTTACGCAGGAAAAGCCTTTGGAGCTATTATACCACAGAAAGCGGCTCTTGTTAAGCCCCCAAAAATTCACCTGCATATTTTTCCCAAAAACGCACAAAATAACGGCAGAAGCCATTATTTATTCCGAAAGGGGCGATTTTCGTGCAAAAACGCATGGTTCCTCTGCTGGCCGCAGCCGCGGCGCTGCTAATGGTTGCCTTGTTCGCGGTTTTTTTCTATTTTTTCGGTGGCGGGCAGGGAACTCCCGAAGCCAAAGCCGCCTCCCAGCCCGCGTATATCCTCCGGGAATACCAAGGGCGGCTGGGCGTCTTCACGCCGGGTTCTGAAACGCCGGAACAAGTCGTGGACCTGTTGATTGAGCTGCTCCCCGCCTATGACCAGGCCGAACTGCGGAGCGGAGTTCCCATAGCGGACGACGCGGATCTCTCCCGGGCGCTGGAGGATTACACCTCTTAACCGTACACCCGGATTACGGAGGAAATTTCCCGAATCATGGACATTCCGCGGAAGATCGCCAGCGAATCGCGGAAATGCCGCTCCAGGACCGTGTCGGTGATGACGACGATCTCCGCCGTATCGCCCTGGCGCGCCTTTTGGATGACCTGGGCGATGCTGACCCCGTTATTGCCCAGCACACTGGCGACGCTGGCCAGCACGCCGGGCCGGTCCTCCACCTGCATCCGGAGGAAGTAGCGGCTGCGGGTATCCTCCACCGGCTTTACGGGCAGCTGCCGGTAGCAGGTACAGCCGATCCGCCCCGTGCAGCCGCAGCGGATATTCCGAACCGCCTCGATAACGTCCCCCAGCACTGCGCTGGCCGTGGGCAGCGCGCCCGCGCCCCGTCCCAGGAACATGGCGCCGTCTACCGCATCCCCGTGAACGAATACCGCGTTGAAGGCGTCGCTGACGGTAGCCAGGGGATGCTCCGCCGGAATCAGCATGGGATGGACCCGCGCCTCGACGCTCTCCCCGTCGCTCCGCGCAACTGCCAGCAGCTTGACACAGCACCCCAGTTCTCGTGCATAGGCGATGTCCCGGGACGTGACCCCGGAGATTCCCTCCACATGAACGTCCCCCAGCACCACCCGGGAGTGGAAGGCAATGGAGGCCAGGATAGCCAGCTTCCGGGCCGCGTCGGTCCCCTCCACATCCGCGGTGGGGTCGGCCTCAGCGTAGCCCAGCTCCTGGGCCTTGCGCAGCGCATCGGAAAAATCCATACCGTCCCGGCTCATCCGCGTGAGGATGTAATTGGTGGTACCGTTGACGATGCCCATCACTTCGGTGATGCAGTTGCCCGCCAGACACTGCTTCAGAGGACGGATAATCGGGATCCCGCCCGCCACGGAGGCCTCAAACAGCAGGTCGCACCCAGATTCGGCCGCCGCTGCGAACAGCTCTGCGCCGTGTTCCGCCATCAGGTCCTTGTTGGCGGTGACGACGCTTTTCCCTGCACGGAGCGCCGCCAGGATCCGGGTCCGCGCCGGTTCGATGCCGCCGGTGACTTCGATGACGATCCGGATCTCCGGATCGCCGATAATATCCTCCCACCGGTCGGTGAGCAGGGAAGGGTCCACCCCCGGCCGGGGCTTTTTCAAATCCCGCACCAGGATGCGGGTAATCATGGGCAGCGCTCCCGCCTTGGGGAAAAATTCATCCTTCTGCCGCTGGAACAGCTCGTAAACGCCGCCCCCAACGGTCCCCAGTCCCAAAAGCGCCACCGGGATCACGCTGCATGCCGCCATGTCCATCCTCCTGACTTTATGAAAAAGCACGTATCTTTATCGCAAATTTATTTTTTATTATAACATGCTGCCTTTTAAAAAGAAATACCCTGCCCCAAAAATCAGCAGCCCTTTTCTTTCGAATTGCTTTCCGGAAAGTCCAAAACAATTTCTTCGGAGCTTATATAAATTTCCTCCGCCATCTGCTGAATCCTTATCAGTTTGTCCCTTTACTGTTCTAAACTCTCCAAGGCATCTGTAACAGCATGAAACAAAAGAAGATACATCTTTCTGTAATCGGCCATATTCTCATCTCCCAAAAATTATTATAACATATTTGCTATCTATAAGCTAGTATTTTCTTCCAATTTCTTCTGTACCATATAGATAAGGGGTGAGGAGATGAAGGATTATTATCGGATATTGGGGGAAAATATCGCCTACTATCGCAAACGGATGCACCTGAACCAGGCCGGTTTTGCCCTCCGTGCCAACATCTCCCGAGGCTATTTGTCTCAAATTGAGGCAAGCAAGTGTGGCAAAGCTCCCAGCCTGGCCCTCATCATCCATATGAGCGAAATCTTGGGTGTGGAGCCTTACGAGCTGCTTAAGGAACGGACGCCGGATCTGGCCGTCAAAAAATAGAGCAAACCCGTTGACAACCTGGGGGTTTGATGCTATACTTTATCTGTTAGAAAGGCTAGGAACAGCTTCACCGTAGGCACGCTCCCTCCAGAGAGGAAACCGCTCGCTGCAAGGTTTCCGGGAAAGCGCTTTCGGATGCCGGCTGGGAGCTCCGCGTAAACCGCGGCGCGTGCCCTGCGTTATCGGGGTTCAAGAGGCGGATTCTTCAGGATCCGCAATTTGGGTGGTACCACGGAGAACTCTTCGTCCCATATCGGGGGCGGAGTTTTTTTATTTTGTATCCAATTCATACCGATAGAAAGGATGATCCCAATGAAATGGACTGGTCTCAACGACCTTCGGGAAGCGTACCTTTCCTTCTTTGAAGGGAAGGGCCACACCCGCCTCCCCAGCGCCAATCTGATCCCCCAGGGGGACAACAGCCTGCTGCTCATCAACTCCGGCATGGCCCCGCTGAAGAAATACTTCCTCGGCCAGGCCACCCCCCCCAACACCCGGGTCACCACCTGCCAGAAGTGCATCCGCACCCCGGATATCGAACGGGTGGGCAAGACCTCCCGTCACGGCACCTATTTTGAGATGCTGGGCAACTTCTCCTTCGGCGATTACTTCAAGCACGAGGCCACCGCCTGGGCCTGGGAATTCATCACCAAGGTCCTGGAGCTGCCTGTGGACAAGCTCTGGGTCACCATCTACCAGGACGACGACGAGGCTTTTGACATCTGGACCAAGGAGGTCGGCGTGGATCCCGCCCGCATTGTCCGCCTGGGCAAAGAGGACAACTTCTGGGAGCATGGTTCCGGCCCCTGCGGCCCCTGTTCGGAGATCTACTTTGACCGGGGCGAGGAGCATGGCTGCGGCAGCCCTGACTGCGGCCCCGGCTGCGACTGCGACCGCTACGTCGAGTTCTGGAACCTGGTCTTCTCCCAGTTTGATTCCGACGGCAACGGCCACTATGAGCGGATGCCCAAGCCCAACATTGACACCGGCATGGGCCTGGAGCGTCTGGCCTGCATCATGCAGGGCGTGGAAAATCTCTTTGAGGTGGATACCGTCCAGAACATCATGAAAAAGATCTCCGAGATCGCCCACGTCGCCTACGGAGAAAGCGAACGCAGCGACGTCTCCCTCCGGGTCATCACCGATCACATCCGCTCCACCACTTTCATGATCGGCGACGGTGTGTCGCCTTCCAACTCCGGCCGGGGCTATGTCCTGCGCCGGCTGCTCCGCCGGGCCGCCCGCCACGGCCGCCTGCTGGGCATCACCGAGCCTTTTCTCTACGAGGTCGTGGACACCGTAGCCCGGGAGAACCTTTCCGCCTATCCCGAGCTGACTGAAAAGGCCGACTATATTAAAAAGGTCGTGAAAAACGAGGAAGAAGCCTTCCACCGTACCATCGGCAAGGGCATGGACCTTTTGATGGATCTCATCGACAAGGCCTCCACCAACGAAATCAAGACCCTCTCCGGCGCTGAAGCCTTCACGCTTTACGACACCTACGGGTTCCCCATCGACCTGACCCGGGAAATCGTCGAGGAGCGGGGCATCCACGTTGACATCGAGGAGTTCGAGGAGCGGATGCGGGAACAGAAGCAGCGCGGCCGCAGCGACCATCTGAATAAGGGCGGATCCTCCTGGGTCGAGGAAGAGCTGGAGCTCCCGGACGGAAAGACCGCCTTTGTGGGCTATGAGACCATGGAATGCGAGGCGAAAATTCTCGCCCTTCTCTCCGACGGCAAGGCCGCGGACATCGCCACAGAGGACCAGGACATCATTGTTGTCCTTGACAAAACCCCCTTCTACACCGAGAGCGGCGGACAGGTTTCCGACAAGGGCATCCTGACCACTCCCACCGGCGTCATGCGGGTTAAGCGGATGAAAAAAGCTCCCGGCGGCCAGATCCTTCATATTGGCTATGTAAAAGAGGGAACCATCGAATCCGGTGCGGCGGCCACCGCCTCCGTGGACCGTAATCGCCGCCTTTCCATTATGCGCAACCACACCGCGGCCCATCTGCTCCAGGCAGCCCTGCGCCAGGTTCTGGGCGATCACGTCCACCAGGCCGGACAGCTGGTCGACAAGCAGATGGTGCGTTTCGACTTTACTCATTTCGAGCCCCTGACCCCCATGCAGCTGGCTCAGATCGAGGACATCATCAATCAGGAGATCATGTCCTGCACCCCGGTCAAAAATTATGAAACCGGCATAGAGGATGCCAAGGCCAAAGGCGCCATGGCCCTCTTCTCTGAGAAATACGGCGACGTGGTCCGGGTCGTGGAGATCGACGGCTTTTCCATGGAGCTCTGCGGCGGCACCCATGTCAAGAACACCGGCGAGTTGGGCCTTTTCAAGGTTCTCTCCGAAAGCTCCGTGGCCGCCGGCGTCCGCCGCATGGAAGCCGTCACCGGCATCGGCTACCTGAACGCAGCGAAACGTCTGGAAGCCACTCTGTTCCAGGCCTCCGCCGCCCTGAAGCTGCAAAGCCCCTCTGAGCTGGTCAAGCGCTGCGAGACCCTGGCCGCCGAGGTCAAGGATAAGGACCGGGAAATCGCCCTCCTGAACAGCAAGCTGGCCAGCGGCAGGATCTCCGAGCTGCTCCAGAACGCTCAGCGTGTGGGCAGCGTCGTCCTGCTGAGCGCGGCTATGAGCGGCACCAATCCTGAGATGCTCCGCACCATGGGTGACAAGCTCCGCGACAATGAACCGGCGGTCTGCGCCCTCCTCTGCGGCGGCGATGCGGAGAAACAGAACTTCTACTGCGTGGCCGGCCCCGAGGCGGTTAAAGCGGGCGTCCACGCCGGAAAGATCATCAAAGCCGTCTGCCAGAAGACCGGCGGCAACGGAGGCGGCCGACCGGATTCCGCCATGGGCGGCGTCGGAGACCCCTTCAAGGTTGACGAAGCCATGGCTATGCTGCCGGAGCTGATTCAAACCATGACGCAAAAATAAAAAACCAGATTTGCAGAAAGGAGGATTGAAAAATGGATTGTCTGTTCTGCCGCATCATTGCTGGGGAGATTCCCAGCAAAAAACTCTATGAAGACGAGGACGTACTCGCCTTCTATGACATTGAGCCCAAGGCCCCGACTCACTTTCTGGTGATTCCCAAGACCCACATCGGCGGCCCTGACGCTATCACCCCTGAAAACTGTGCCGTTGTAGGCAAAATTTACGCCGTCATCGCCAGGCTCGCCCGGGAACTGAACCTGGAGCATGGCTACCGCGTCGTTTCTAACTGCGGGGAGGACGGCGGTCAAACCGTCGGCCACCTTCATTTCCACGTCCTGGCAGGCCGCCTTCTCGCTTGGCCTCCCGGCTAACGGCGGCGGCGATGGGCCCTGCGCAAAACTTCGTCCGGCGCGCAGCACAAACTGTGCGCCTCTGAAAAAATTCCCGCTTGAAAACCCGATGACAGCCGGTCATCTGTCGGCTGTCCCCGGAAAATCCTTTCTGAAGACAAAAAACCAGCCGGCCTTTTTAAAGAGCCAGCCTTCTCCAAAAGCCTACAAAAACAGGAGGCGTCCTATGCAGCAGTATTACACTCTCAAGGTAGCCGGCCTCACCCGCCAGCTTCCTCTCTGCGCCGTCAGCGATAAGATGGACATCGCTGCTTTCATCATGTTTTCCGATGTGGAGCTGACCGTCGCCTGCGCGAAGGAGCTCACAAAAATCGCCCCTCTCTGCGACGTCCTCATCACAGCGGAATCCAAGGGCATCCCACTGGCCTACGAAATGGCGCGCCAGCTGGGGATTCCCTATGTCGTGGCCCGCAAAAGCGTCAAGGTCTACACCATTGATCCCATCGAAGTCACTGTGAACTCTATCACCACCCAGAGCACTCAAAAGCTGTTTCTTGGCCGTGACGAGGTGGAGATGCTCCGCGGCAAACGGGTACTCATCATCGATGACGTCATCAGCACCGGCGAATCCCTGAAAGCCCTGGAAACCCTGGTCGAAAAAGCTGGTGGGAAAATCGTGGGGCAGGCCGCCGTCCTCGCAGAGGGGGACGCCGCCGACCGCAAGGATATCTTTTATCTGGAAAAGCTACCCCTCTTTTTCCACGATTAACCCGTGCCCCCACAGCCTGTCTGCGGATCTGCTGCGGCGGCCGTTTGCGTATGCGGCGGGGAGCGGTAAAAATTCTATTAAGGAACCCCCGCACCGAGCAGCATCCGGTGCGGGGGTTCCTCTTTCGATTATTCCTTATCTTCGCCGTAATCGGCAGGATCGGCATCTGGAACCGCTTCAGATTCCACGGCCGCCGTTTCGTCGGGATGCAGCGGGATTGTCTCTTCTTCCTCGCAGCAGCACTCAGAGTCCTCCCCTTCGCAGCACTGCCCGCAGCAGCATTCACCGTCCTCGTCGTTTTCGAAGTATTCATCCGGGTCATAATCGAGGTGCTCAGAAAGCGCCTTGCTCTTTTTGCGGATGAACACCGTCACAGCGACCGCAGCCGCCGCGATTGCGGCCGCTCCCGCCAGAAGAGAAACCCAAAACCCTTTTTTCATGTAAAATCAGTCCTTTCACCTTGATTTTGAGCTGAAAAAGCCCTTAAATATCCCCCAGCAGGCTCAGCAAAATGGAAAGCCCGCAGATTGGCGCTGTTTCGCACCGGAGGATCCGTTTTCCCAGCGTGGCTGGGCATACCCCATATTCCTGCAGCAAAGCGATCTCCTCCGGTGAAAATCCGCCCTCACTGCCGACGAAAACGCCCATCTCCGCATCTGCCGGTCCGACCAGCTCCGCAAGCCGCGCTCCGCCTTTTTCATAAAACACGATCCCTTTCCCAGGAACCATTTTAACCGCCTGCTCCAGCGTTGCCAGATCGGCGACCTCCGGGAGGATCCCGCGTCCGGATTGCTTCGCCGCCTCGGCGGAAATTTTGTTGTACCGCTCAATTTTTCTCGCCATGCTTTTCCCGTCAGGCCGGGAGACGCAGCGGCTGGTCAGAACGGGCACGATCCGGAAAACCCCTAGCTCCACGCTCTTCTGAATAATCCATTCCATCTTGTCGCCCTTGGGCAGCGCTTGAAAAAGAGTGATTTTCGCCTGCGGCTCCGTGCATCCGGGATGCTTCTCCCGAATTTCGACGATCACTTCGCCCCCCGTGGATACGATCACTCCTTCGTAGTCAAAACCGCTTCCATCGCAGAGAGTGATCGCCTCCCCGGGCCGTAAGCGGAGGGACTTGGTAATATGGGCGGCATCCTCGCCGGTGACGGCCGCCCGGTCCCCGGAAATGGGTCCGGTAAAAAAACGGGGCACAGCATTCCCTTCCCTTCTAACCTATCCTTATTGTGTCACAGAAACCCTTCGGATTCCTAGCGGTTTTGTGAATCAATTGTGAATATTTCCAAAACGTTCCCGTCAGCCACAGGAAGACCCGTTTTCCGCAGGGTTCAGGAGCTTTTTACTGTAGAAGAAAAAGATCGTCCCTGTGGTCAGAGAGGCC
>CAKXAF010000097.1:0-329 GCA_934869045.1 uncultured Nitrososphaerota archaeon
GGTCTGGTTTATCGAAGGCGATATTCAAGGTTGTTTTGATAACATCAATCACGAAAAACTGATTGAGATTTTAAGCAGGAAAATCAAAGACAGCCGGTTTCTGAACATTATTCGCCAGTTTCTGAAAGCTGGGTATATCGAGAATTGGAAATACAACGCCACTTACAGCGGTTCCCCGCAGGGTGGTATCTGTTCTCCGATACTTGCCAATATCTATCTGAACGAACTGGACAAGAAGTTCCGGGAAATCGCAGAACGCTTTGATAAACCGAGGTCGGCATACAAGACACCGGAATACCATGCGGCAGATAAGGAAATGAAGATGGAAA
>CAKXAF010000097.1:364-2462 GCA_934869045.1 uncultured Nitrososphaerota archaeon
CCCTTTGGGTACCGGACCGATCCCATCACCGGGGAAGTGTCCTTCCATGACGGGGTGGATATCGCGGCTTCGGAGGGGACAGCCATCCTGGCCGCGGCGGACGGAGTTGTGGTTACCGCCAACCGCACCGATTCCTGGGGCGGGAGTTTCGGATATTATGTAACGATCCAGCATGATGAAACCTACGAAACCCTGTACGCCCACTGTTCGGAAGTGCTGGTGAAAGCCGGGCAGGAAGTGGAACAGTGGGATGTCATCGCCCTGGTGGGCAGTACCGGCAACTCCACTGGAAACCATTTGCACTTTGAGGTGCGGGAAGGCGGGAATAAGGTGGATGCGATGGAGTTTTTTCAAACGAAATCCTTAATGCAAAATGTTTTTATAGAGTTGTTATGATACAGGAGCATAACCTCTGTCCCGTTTTTCAGTACAAGAAGGTACCTTCCGTCCTGACTTTTATTGACCAACCATATCACTGCTGTGTGTAGTAACGGTATCCCGAATTTTTTCAATATCTTCCCGCATATCGGTAATGATATGCAACTTTTGAGTCAGTTCTTCTATAATTTTTTGATAATTTTGCTCTCTCTCATCCTGCTTGGCGTCCCGTCTTTCTTGAGCGCGCAAAATAAAAAAGATAAGAGCCAAACTTAATGCAGCCCAAACGCCATTCGATGCCGCCGCATCCAAAAAAAAGTCTTCCACAACTATACGCCTCTTTCTCTATAAAAATTTCGAAGCACATTAAGGCCCCGATTTTTCGTGCGATTAACAGCCTGTCTTGCGGTATGCAGTTTCCTGGAAAGTTCCACGTCAGAATATCCGTAAACATATTCCGCAATCAGAATCTGTTTTTGAAGCTTTGTGAGAAAGCTGAAGAACTGTTTCAACTCAATTGTCTCTTCAAACAATGGATCATCCTGCAATGTGGTGACTGTATCGTCCAACAGCTGTTCGCCGTCCTTCTTCTGATAATATTGATTCCACAGGTCAAAACAGCGGTTTTTCATCGCCGCCGCAATGTATCCTAATAGATACTTATCTTCCCGGCTGCGCATTTCTTCCAGGTCGATTTTATGGATCAGCTGCAAAAAGGTCAGTTTCATATCCTGTTCCGCATCCTGATATTCATAAGGAAGCCTGTGTGCGAGATGCCGGATTAAAGGTGTAAAGCGTTCAATGAGAAGTTCCATATCCCCTGTGTTTCTTTTCGCTTTTTCAACAAGATCTGCTAAATTTTCCATAAAAATCCTCTTTATTTTTTAAAGACAATCAAAAGGATTTTTTGTAAACCTGAAAAAGCAAAGCAAATAAAAACAGTATAAATTCACATGCTATAAAAAGGAAAATCTACGAGGAAACAAGAATATAACTCCCAATAGGATTTATATGTTATTTTTGAAATCCCGAAAAGGGGTTAAAATAACATGTAAAAGAAAGTGGGGAACACGATTGGGAGGTTTTGGGATGGAACTGGATTATGCGGCGTTAGGGGAACGGATCCGCCAGCGGCGGCAGGAACTGGTGCTGGCTTTGAAAGATTCTCTGCGGAAAAGAAATTTGGATTTTTGACGGTATCCGCTTCAAAACGGTGAAGCCAGTTTTCTTATTGACAAAACTCAAGTTAGGATGATGACATGTTAGCCCTTTTATTGATTGTGGAAGAGGATGAGCAACGGGAGCTGTTAATCGGAATATATAAAAGGTATTTTGCACTGATAAAAAAACGGCTTGCAGATGCCATGCCAATGGACGATGTGGAGGACTGTATGCAAAACTGTTTTGTCCGGCTCATTAACAACGTCCAGCAATTACAAAAACTTAGTCAGTCGCAGACTACCGCTTTTGTATGTCAGACGATTCGAAGCGTAATCGTAGATTATAGAAGAAAAAAGAAATTATTAGTGATCGACTATGATGTCGACATTGTTCCGGACCGGCAGAATCAGTCTTCCGTTGAAAAAGAAATGGAAGATCAGGAAGCGTATGAACGTTTTTTCAAAGGATTTTATACATTGCCGGAGGTTGACCAAGTCATTCTGCAGAGTTTGTACCAGGATGATATGAGCCGCGAGGAACTGGCAAGAAAACTGGGAAT
>CAKXAF010000097.1:2472-3328 GCA_934869045.1 uncultured Nitrososphaerota archaeon
CTTCAATTGATGCGAGGTGAAGCTGATGAAAAGTGATACAGTATTTCAAGAAAAATACGATGATTTGAAACTCCAAATGGCAATGCACTTGTTGAGACAGAGAGAACTCGAAGAAGCGGAGGCGGAGATAGAAAAATTAAATTCGCAGCCAGAGTATCAACCTGATCCGCATGAAGAAAAAATGATTATGGAAACGATTGACCGTACGCTCCAGCGGCAAAGATGGAAACATGCCTTCAAAACAGCAGGTCGTGCTATTCAGAAGGTATCGGTATTTTTGGTGATTCTTCTGATTGGAGTCTGCACGACCGTCATTACAGTAGAAGCAATTCGCGTCCCCTTTATCAACTGGCTGCTTAGTTTGCAGGAAGATTCAACCACGATTCATTTCAGTGAAGAAGATCATGCGCCGGACATCACCTTCGGATATCTGCCGGAGGGGTATGAAGCCACCTTTGTATCGACAAGTTCTGCTGTCACCTATTATTCGATTGAAAATGAAGAGGGGAACGTCATCTTTTTGATGATTTATTCTTTAGATTCTGGACTAAGTGTTGATACGGAGGATGCTGTTGTTTCAGAGCATCTGATAAATGGAACAAGAGCAATGGGAATAAGTAAGGGAGACGAAAATTCATTGGTTTGGACAAAAGGTCAATACTCTTTTACATTAACGGGGCAGCTTCCTATAGAAGAATTGATTTATATTACAGGAAATCTTAAATACTAATTTTTGGTCATGAAAGCGAACTTTTTAGGTTCGCTTTTTTGTTGCAATGAATGACTTTTTCGTTTATATTGTCAGAGAATATTTTTAGGAGGAATTACTATGAAAAAACTTTGCACCACTTTACTC
>CAKXAF010000097.1:3338-6017 GCA_934869045.1 uncultured Nitrososphaerota archaeon
CCTTGGTCCTGTTTGTTGCGATAACATTTGGCACAGCAGTGTCGGCAACCGATGTAAGCACAAAAATCAATGATGACACGCTCGAAATACGTTATGAGCAGCTTCAGATTATGGCAGCTGATATAGCACTAGACAATGGAATTGTAACAGCTACGGGCTCTTATGTTGTTCGTTTGGATAATCCAAAGGTCGAAATGACGATTACAGTTCAAGAATCCTCCAACGGAAAATCATGGGAAGATAAAGAGTCTTGGACATACACATCTACAGAAAAAGGTTTTCTTATGGCAGAAACTTGTGCTGCTGAAAAAAAGAATTTCTATCGCGTAAAAGTAACTGTTGATATTTATTACTCTAATGGGGTTTACATTGAAAGTGGAGAAGCCTGTAGCGCAAGCAAATTATATATTTAGTTGAGGAAGATTGATTTCTGGGGATAGATGATCCTGCTATAAATACCTGCTGGTAATCTTTTGAATATTATAAAAGTAACATTTATTATCAGGAGATTTATTAAACTCCCGTGCGGCAGGAAACCGAAATCCCAAAAAGACGTACAGACAATAGAATACCTTCACCAGGCACATCTGTCTTACTTAGACAGGTGTGCTTTTTTTGTGCCCATTTTTGGGCGGGATGGCCCCGATCGCCGCCTCCGGCAGTCTGAATGAAAAAAATTCAGACTGTCGGAGGTATTTTTATGGCATACAATAAAGCCAAAGCGGAGCAAGAATGGCTTCGCTGGAAAGAAGCGGAAGAAAAGAAACTCAGAGAACTGGGTGTGGATGAGGACACCATCCAGCGGCTTCATACATACGATTGGGCGCAGTTTAAGAGCGAGCGCCGGTTTTTGGAACGGTGGGAGGAATGGTCCCCCCGATGTGGAATGGATCGCCGCAAAGGATGTGGAGCTGCCATCTGAAACCGCAGACAATCTGCTGGACAGCATTGAGAACTCCCAGCTTTTTCAAGTGCTCCAATCCGCGGACAAGCATACCCTCCAAATCATCCTGCTGAAATTGGAAGGATACAGCAGCAGGGAGATTGCCCGTTTGCTTGGAATAGACGAATATGCCGTTAATATGCGGATTTACCGTCTGAGAAAAAAATTGAAAAAATATTTTTGACGTGCGTTATATTTCCCCCTTTCCCAGCGGCTATATAGTGAACGGGTCAAAAAGGCCGTTCTCTCGGAGCTTGATAATCGAATACCAGCCATGCGGGTACGTTCCCGCCCAGACGAGCGACACGGAAAGCACGCGAAGATGATCCGAACCGGATCGGAGCGAGTATTCTTGACCGGAAAGAGGCCACGGACAGCCTTTTCGCCAGGACTCCGGGCGGGGGAACAATGATACGCATAATCGTCTGCCCACACGTCAGATGGGCTGGCCGACCCTGGGTTGTAATCAGCAAGACCCCCGGAGAGCCAGTGAACGGCTTTCGTCCAAAAGCCTGCCCGCATGGTTCCCAAAGCGCCGGGGGCGAGCCGCAAATAGGCGCATTCGCATAAAAATTGATTACAATTCAGACTGCCGGAAACATGACGTTGACGGCGAATCCGTGCGGCGCAAGTTTTTGCGCCGCATTAGTTTGCCGCCAACCAAGGAGTGACAACATGAAGCATAACCCTATGGAACAAGCACATGAGGAAGCGGAGAAAATCTTCCGCACCCTTCTGCCCCAAAAGGGGTTGACGGTTCGAGAAGAACAGCTTTCCCTCTGCCACGCCATGCTGGACGCCCTATTCCGAAACCAAATCGCCCTCTGCGACGCGGGGGTAGGCATCGGCAAAACCTACGCCTACCTGACCGCCTGCATCCTGTGGCGGAAGTATTCCCGCAGCCCAAAGCCGGTGGTGATCTCCACCTCCAGCGTTGCGCTGCAAAAAGCCATCCTGGGGGAATATCTTCCCTTTCTGTCCCAGGTGTTTTTAGAGAATCAACTGATTCAAACCCCAATCCAAGGGATTATCCGCAAAGGCAAGGAACGTTTTGTCTGCGACGAGCGCCTGTCTCAGCGGCTTTCCGTCATCCGGGACAAGAAAAAGAACCCGGAGCAGAGAAAAGCCCTGGATTCCTTGAAGTATATTCTGGATTTGGATGAAGTCCCGGAACTCAGCGGGTTCGACCGGCGGCAGGTCTGCGTCCCGCAGGTCTGCTCCAAAAGCTGCCCGCGGAAAGCCTGCCGCTACCGCCAGTATCTGAAAAAAGCCCGCAGCGGAGAATTTGCCGTCCAGATCTGCAACCACAACTACCTGCTGGCAGACGCCATCCACCGGCTGCGGGGACTGCCGCCTCTGCTCCATGATTACGAAGCCCACAAGCTGCCGGAAGCCGCCCGCCAGATGACCGGGCAGAGCCTTTCTCTGGAAGATGCGGAGGAATTCTGCGCCGCCCTTTCGGCAGAAGGGTACCCTTACACCGCCATGCAGCTGAAAGAGAGCTGCGGAGCCTTGTGGGACACCCTGCCGACCCCGGATGAGGACGCGGAACGGACGGCCTTCCTGCTAACCCCAAAACGGGAAAGCGCCCTCCGAAAAATCCTCTCCGTTTTTTTCATATTCAGAACCGGTGCGCCGTTTCCCATATTCTCCGTCACCGGCTGGAAGAAGCAGGGCAGCTTTTCCGGTCCCTTGCCAACTCGGACCGGAAGAAAATCCTGTACCTTGACTATGAC
>CAKXAF010000097.1:6027-8955 GCA_934869045.1 uncultured Nitrososphaerota archaeon
GTCCCCACCCTCTGCGCCGCCAGCCGGAAAATCCCGGATTTCCTGGACCGGGCGCTGTGGCAGCAGAGAACACCTGTCCTTCTCACCTCCGGCACCCTGCTGGCCGGAGGACGGTTTGACCGGACGGAGCAGGTGCTGGGCCTTTCGCAAAACATAAGACTGCAATGCTTTGGGGCAGGTTCCCCTTTCGACTACGAAAAAAACTGCCTGCTTTATTTACCGGAGCTGCCGCCCGGTATCCGCATGGGAGGCAATCCGGAGGTGCAGTATCTGGCCGGACAGATCCTCCGTCTGGTTCGCGCCACCTTCGGGCATACCCTGGCCCTGTTCCCTTCCTACTCTTTGATGGGTGCTGTGTACCATCAGCTGAAAGACGGGTTTCCGTTTCCGTTGCTGGCGGTCTGGCGGAACGCCCAGGACGTCATCCGGCAGTTCAAGGAGATGGGAAATGCGGTGCTTTTTGCCGCTGGTTCCTGCTGGGAAGGAGTGGATTTCCCCGGGGATATGGTGTCGTCGCTGATTTTGGCGCGGCTGCCGTTTCCCGTCCCCGACCCGTTGAGCGAGGCGGAAAAGGAGCAGTATCCTAGCTTGCAGGAGTACATCCAGGCTGTGGTTGTCCCGGAGATGCAGAAAAAGCTGCGGCAGGGGTTCGGGCGGGCCATCCGCACCGAAACAGACACCTGCGTCATCAGTATTCTGGACTGCCGTGCTGTTCCGGAAGGACGGTACCACCATGCCGCGCTGGACGCCCTGCCGCCTATGCCCACGACCCGCAGGATCGAAGATGTGGCAACGTTCATCCGGGAGAAGAAAAGCCCGGAATATTTTGAAGAAGGAAGTGTTTTCAATGCAGACGATCTGCCAGCCGGACAAGCCGTCTCCCATGCTGATTGCGGAGATCCAGTACTTCATGGCCTTCTCGGCGCTGAAAAAGATGGTGGAGAAGGAGAGGTCACGATGGAGGACGCCAGGAAGATGAATCTTCTGCTGGCGGAACGGTTTGGGGTGAGAAGGTATGAAATTTAAGCCGCCGGTTGATTTATTCCAAAAAATCGGATATAATGGAGATGGAAGAAAGGGAGCGATGCCTGTGGCGATGCGGATCACCGATGAAACCCTGATGGGGACCTTTGAGCAGAAGCGGGAGCTGGTGCGCAGCTTCACCATGTTCGACGACGACTTTTTTGCGATGGTCATGGAGGACAAAGCCGCTGCCCAGGAGGTCCTGCGGGTGCTGACGGAGATCCCGGATCTGGTTGTGAAGGAGATCAAAACCCAATACTCCATCCGCAACCTGGGGACCCACTCGGTGGTGCTGGACGCGCTGGCCGAGGATTCCCGGCACAAGCTGTACAATCTGGAGCTGCAGGTAGCGGATCAGGACGATCACCAGAAACGGGTGCGGTACTACCAGTCGAATATCGATATTTCCTACCTGGACAAGGGGAAAAATTACGAGGAACTGCCGGAACTGTACCTGATCTATATGACGAAATTTGACTTGTTTCATCTAGGGCAAGTGAAATATACCATCTATCGTGGGATTGCTGGTACAGATGTAATTCTGGACAACGGCGTCCATGAGTTATACATCAACGCTGCCAACCATGACGGCACCGTTGTGGCGGAGCTGATGGAGTTTTTCACCGAAACCGGGACCCGGAAGCAGCAGTTCCCGGAGTTGTCCGGTCGGATTCACTATCTAAAAGAAGAACAGGAGGGGGTCACTCGTATGTGTGAAGCGGTAAGGAAGTATGGCGATGAGCGCGAAGATCGCGGACGGTCGGAAGGCATGCAGCAAGGCATGCAAAAGGGTATGCAACAAGGTATGCAAAAGGGTATGCAAAAGGGCATGCAACAAGGTATGCAAAAGGGCATGCAAAAAGGCATGCAGCAGGAGCGTGTGGAAACGATCCGAAACGCTTTGAAGATGAATCTGCCGCTGGAAACGGTCGCGCAGCTGGTCAGGCTTCCTGTTGAGGAAGTCCGGAAACTGATCGCCGAGCTGGAGCAATAACCCCAGGCGGAACGCCGATCAACTGAAAACACAAGCTGACCCCGATACCAGGATGCGTTCCCGGTATCGGGGTTTTGTTGTCCGTTGTGCTTCTGGTTTGGGAAATATTGTTGGTGGTTTTCGTGATAGCTTTCCGGGAAGGATTGTGGTAATGTTGTCTTTGCCGATAGTGGTCAGCACTACTGTCAGAGAAAAAGGGGGAACGGAAAATGCCGGAGGTTCGGGTGATTCAGCCTGTCACGATCCAGGCCGCAGACAAGCTGCGGGTGGCCGCCTACGCGCGGGTCAGCAGCGATTCCGCAGACCAGCGAAATTCCTTTTCCGCCCAGGTGAAGTACTACACCCAATTCATCCAGGCCCACGAGGACTGGCAGTTTGTGGACATTTACGCCGATCAGGGCATCACCGGCACCCGGGTAGACAAGCGGGAGGAATTCCTTCGCCTGATGCGGGACTGCCGGGCCGGAAAGATCGACCGCATCCTGGTCAAATCGGTGTCCAGGTTTGCCCGGAATGCCCAGGATTGCATCAAAACGGTGCGGGAGCTGAAGGACCTGGGGGTGACGGTGGCCTTTGAAAAGGAACGGATCAACACCGCTGTTATGAGCAACGAGATGTTCCTCAGCATGATGAGTGCCTTCGCCCAGGAGGAATCCATTTCCATCTCTAAGAATATGCGGAAGGGCGCTGTCATGCGGATGCAGAACGGAACCTTCCGGCTGTCGCAGATTCCATACGGATACCGGTGTGATCAAAATGGGAAATTGATTATTTGTGAGGAAGAAGCGAGTATTGTCCGGCGTGTTTATGACAGTTTTCTGCAAGGAGAAGGAGTCAGTCAGATTGCCTGTCAGCTTATGAAAGAGGGGGTGCCTAAGCGGAATGGGAATCCTGTTTGGAGCCGGTATGGT
>CAKXAF010000098.1:0-3404 GCA_934869045.1 uncultured Nitrososphaerota archaeon
GTGTGGAGGAATGGAGTCCGAAGGGGGTGAAATTCTGGATTTACCGGGACGGAAAACTGGAGGCGGATCCGGAACGGCGGGAGCGGTCCCATCTGCGCATCGACGGGAAACCTTATAACTTTGAAGAAACGCCGTTTATCCCATTTAAGTACAATGAGGAGGAATTGCCTCTTCTGCAGTTCATCAAGCCGCTGATTGACGACTACGATCTGCTCAAGAGCGACGATGCCAATACCCTGCTGGACTCCCCGAACGCCATTATGGTGCTGCAGAATTACGATGGGGAGGATCTGGGAGAATTCCGGCGGAATCTGGCCCAATACAAGGCGGTGAAGGTGACGGACAACGGCGGGCTGGACATCAAGAGCGCCCCAGTAGTCACCGATGCGGTCAACGCCCATCTGGAACGGACGCGGAAGGACCTCTATGAAGCGGGGCGCGGTGTGGACACCCAGCGGCAGAGCCTGGGGAATCTCAGCGGGGTGGCGCTGAAGTTTTTGTATGCGGATCTGGATTTGGACTGCAGCGGCATTGAGACGGAATTTGCGGTAGGATTTGAACGGCTGTTCGAATTCCTGAAGGTGTGGATGAGTCTGACGGGTCAGGGGGATTTCTTCGGGGAGGAGGCGCAGATTATCCTCAACCGGGATATCCTCATCAACGAGGCGGAGGCCATCGAAGGGTGCGCCGCGTCAGAAGGAATGCTGTCTAGGCGGACAATCCTGGAGAATCACCCGTGGGTGGAGCGCGCCGGAGAAGAAGAGGAACGGCTTCAGGCAGAAAAACAAGGGTAAGGAGGGCTTTAAATGGAAGAAATTCTGGCAATTATCGAGGAGATGACCGGAGAGGACGGGAAAATCGACGCCGCGGAGCTGGCCGGACGGATCGGCCCGGCGGCAGAGCGGCTGGAGAAGCAGGCGCAGGAGTCCGCCGAAAGGTGCCGGGCAGAGCGGAAGCAGCTGGCGCTGGCGGAACTGCTGGTTCGGAACGGGGCTAAGGACGTGGACTATCTGCTTTACCGGCTGGCGGAGCGGGCAAAATTCGGGGAGGACGGAACACTGCTGGACGGGGAAGCGCTACTGGCGGATGCAAAGGAGGAATTTCCGGCGTTTTTTGCCCGGAGGCGGGGTAGGATCAGCGGGGTGAGGCCTGGAGAAGGAGACAGCGGCCCTGTCTTGGGAGCGGAGGAATTTGAGCGGATGAGCTATCGGGAACGGCTGCGGCTGTTCGAGGACGATCCGGAGCTTTACCGCAGCCTGCGCGGGGAAGCCCAATGGGAATGAGCGGTCAAACGGGAGGGTCCCGTTTCCGATAGAGTGGCGAATGAATGAGGGAGGAAAATTCATGGCTGAAACAAATGCAAATCTGACGAATCTGACGGATCTGGTAAACCCGCAGGTGGTGGCGGACGTGGTGGATGAGAGGCTCACCGACGCCATTCAGTTCCTGCCGCTATGCAAGGTGGACCGGAAGCTGGAAGGCATCTCCGGCAGCAAGGTCACGCTGCCAAAGTACGCCTACATCGGCGACGCGGTGGACGTTTCAGAGGGCGGGGAGATCCCGGTGAAGAAGCTGACCGCCTCTACGGTGGAGGTCGCGGTGAAAAAGGCCGGCAACGGCGTGGAGCTCACCGACGAAAGCCTTTTAAGCGGCTACGGCGACCCGTTGGGCGAGGCGGTGAGTCAGCTGACGCTGTCCATCGCCAGCAAGATGGATAAGGACGCGATGACGTGTCTGACGGGCATCGGCGCAGATATGACGGTGGACAAGAGCAGCGAGGCGCTGTCTGCCGACGTCATTGCCGACGCCTTGGTCAAGTTCGGCGACGCAGCCGATGGGGACAAGGTGCTGCTCATCGCGCCGGCACAGATGGCTGCGCTGCGCAAGTCTGAAAGCTGGCTCAAGGCGACTGATATGGGCGTGTCCTCTCTGATGAAGGGGACGGTGGGCATGATCCACGGCTGCCAGGTGGCGCTGTCCAACAAGATCAAGGCGGTGGAGGGCGTTTATGAAAACTATATCGTCATGCCCGGCGCGCTGGCGCTGTTCCTCAAGCGGGACACCGAGGCCGAGATGCAGCGCGACATCATCCACAAGACCACGGTGGTAACGGTGGACAAGCACTACACGGTCCATCTGGCCAACGAGGGCAAGGCGGTCAAGCTGAAAACCAAGGCGTAAGGCGGTGGCGCAGTGAAGGCGGAAATTCTGGAGAAGGCGAAAAAGCTGCTGCCGGAGGGATTCAGCGAGGATTTGCTGGCGGTCCGGGCGGCGGATGTGGAGGAGTATATCCGCAGCTACTGCGGCACAGCGGAGATTCCCGTGGGGTGCGAGCTGCTGGCCGCCCGGATGGTCGCGGCGGCGGCAGACGGCTCCATCGGCGACAGGGCGCTCAAGTCCGTGACCCGGGGGGACTTCAGCGCCGCCTATGAGATGGGCTCCCGGGCGGGGCTGGAGGATTTTGACCGGCGGCTCAACCGGTTCCGGCGGCTGCGCTGGAGCGGGCAATGAAGCGGAAAGGACGGTGGAAGGTGGGACTGCGGTCGGTGATCGAGAGCACATACCGGGGGGAGATGACCGTCTACCGGCGGTATGCAAAAATCGAAAACGGACGGACGGTGTTCCGGGAGATGGCGGCGTACACCGGGCTTCCCTGCGCGCTGTCCCGGGGCGGAAGCGTCCGGCGGAAGGGGACGGCAATCCGACAGGAGGAACTTGCCGGGATACGATATGACGCCAAGATTTTCGCTTCGCCGGAGGCGGAGATCCCGGCTGGGTGCCGGATCGTGGTGACCCAGGACGGAGTCCTGCGGGAATTTATCAGCTGCGGGGAAGCGACGGTTTATCCGACCCATCAGGAAATCACGGTGACAAGAGAGGAGTGGGCCTGATGGAGGAGATTTTGATAAAAAACACACTGGCGGCGCTGACAGAGGCGTTTCCGGAGGTTATGGCAGTGACAGAGCAGGTGCGGCAGGGCTTTCAGGCGCCCTGCTTCCGGCTGTCAGCGAAGACGTGCGCGGTCCGGAAGGAGATGGGCGGACGCTATCGGGCAGAGGCGGAGTTTTCACTGCGGTTTTATCCGGAAATCGAGGACGCTGTAGCGGCGGCTGCGATGCCGGGAAGGGTGGAGGCGGCGCTGCAGAGATGTCCGGGCTTCTGCGGGCTGGAAAGCGGAGATGGCGGGGACGGAACGGTGCAGATGAAGCTGCGGTTCTCTGCGGTGGGCTTTTGGAGCGGAGAGCCCAATGCGCTCATGGAGAAAATGGGGCTGCGGCTGGACTTTGGAGCCGGGGGAACGGTCTCTTCGGAAAAGACGGGAGGATAAAATGGCAGGCGGTACATTTTTGGTACAGAACAAGATCCGGGCGGGGGCCTATATCAACTTCCGCTCTGGGAAACAG
>CAKXAF010000098.1:3414-5444 GCA_934869045.1 uncultured Nitrososphaerota archaeon
CGGCGGTTCCGCTGGAGATCGGGTTCGGGCCAGCGGGCGTGCTGACGGAGGTCACGGCCGAGACGGACGTGAAAAAGCGGTTGGGCTATCCGGCAGACAGCCCGGCGCTGCTGCTGGTGCGGGAGTGCGCGAAGCGGGCCCGAACGGTGCTGGTCTACCGGCTGGCGGAAGGAACGAAGGCCTCCTGCACCGGCGGGAACCTGACGGCTAAGGCGCGGTACGGCGGCAGCCGGGGAAATGATCTGACCGTCCGGGTGACGGCGGAAGGCGAGAGGTTCCGGGTGGAGACGCTGCTGGACGGCGGTGTGGTGGACTCCCAGGAAGCGGGAGAGGTCTCTGAGCTGGCAGGAAACAGCTGGGTGGAATTTTCCGGCTCCGGGGCGCTGACGGCGCAGGCGGGACTGGTGCTCTCCGGCGGAAGCGACGGGGAGGTTACGGCGGAAAGTTACAGCGGATTTTTCAAGGCCCTGGAGACGGCAGATTTTCAGACGTTTGCCCTGCCCACTGCGGACAGCGCAGTGATCCGGGCGGCGGTCTCCTTTGTCAGGCGGATGCGGGAGGACGAGGGAAAGAAAATTCAGGCGGTGGTAGCCGGGTACCCCCAGGCGGACACCGAAGGGATCCTTTCGGTGAAAAACGGCGTGCGGCTGGAGGACGGGACCGAACTTTCCGCTGCTCAGGCCACGGCCTATGCCGCGGGAATGACTGCGGGGGCACAGGTCAACGAATCCAACACCTATGGAAGCTACGAAGGGGCGGCAGACGTGCTGGAACGGTATTCGAACAGCGAAATCGTCGCGGCGCTGCAGGCAGGGGAATGGGTGTTCGTCCCCCGGGGAAGCGGCGTGGTGGTGGAGCAGGATATCAACACATTTACCTCGTATACAGCGGAAAAGGGGAAAATTTTCTCCAAAAACCGGCCGGTTCGGGTGATGGACGGGCTGGCGGCGGATATCAAGAAGCTGTTCGAAGAGCGGTATCTGGGAAAAACCGGAAATTCCGCCGACGGGCGTAGCCTCTTTCAAGCGGAAATCCTGAGCTATCTGCAGCAGCTGCAGGAAATCGGCGCCATCGACGGGCTGGATCCGGCGGAGGATGTGGAGGTGCTTCCCGGAAACGAGGCCGACGCGGTGGCGGTCAGGCTCTGGATCCGGCCGGTGGACAGCATGGAGAAGCTCTATATGACGGTGGAGATCCAGTAAGGAGGGATACGGGTGTTTTTAAAGGCAGAGGAGATTATCAGCGGGCAGGAGGGCCGGGCCTATCTGAAGGTGGATGGGAAAAACCGGGAGCTGTTATATCTGAAATCGGTGGAAGCGGTGGTCACCAAGAAAAAAACTGCGGTGCGGACTCTGGGACGGAGCGGCGATCAGTTCAAGGCGGCGGGCTGGAGCGGAAAAGGGAAGATGACCATCTATTATGTGACGTCGCTGTTCCGGGAACTGATGCTTTCGTATATCCGGACGGGGAAGGACGTTTATTTTGACCTGGTGGTGGTCAACGACGACGGAAACTCCAGCTTCGGGCGGCAGACAGTGGTGCTCAGGGGGTGCAACCTCAATTCGGTGGTGCTGGCTAAGCTGGACGTCAACGCGGATAACCTGGACGAGACGGTGGAATTCACCTTTGACGGCGCAGAGCTGCTGGACAGCTTTGCATAAGGAGCAGAGATGGATATACAGGCGTTTTTGATGGAAAATGTGCCGAAGATGGAGGCCGAGGAGGTCTGGGTTTCCGGGCGCTTTTCAGAACCGTTTCGGATCCGGGGAATTTCCGAGGAGGAAAACGCCCGGCTGCGGGCCGGGTGCCGGACGCGGGACGGTCTGGACGGTGTAGACGCGGGGCTGTATCTGGCGCGGCTGGCTGCGGCGTGCGTGGTAAAGCCGGATCTAGAGGACGCGGATTTGCAGCGCTCCTGGGGGGTGATGGGGGCGGACGCACTGCTGCGGCGGATGCTTTCAGCCGGGGAATACGCCCGGCTGCTGGAGCGGGTGCAGGCGGCGTGCGGGTTTGATGTGACGGTGCAGGAG
>CAKXAF010000098.1:5454-8928 GCA_934869045.1 uncultured Nitrososphaerota archaeon
TCATGCAGGGCGACGAAGAACTCAACTACGCCTACTACGCCCTGCATGAATGCGGAATCCGGCCGGGAGAATTTGCCAAAATGAGTCGGAGAGAAAAGGCGTTGCTGCTGGCGTTCATTGATGTACGGGTTCAGGAGCGGGAGCGGATACTGCGGGATTTGCAGGCGTAGGAGTCAGGAGGGAAAAATGACGGTTTGGGAGACTCTGGCTGCCTTTCAGAAGGCAGATGGGTTTGCAGAGCTTTGGCGGCTTCCGGCGCTTCGGGTATTCCGTTATGGGAGAAAGGGCAGCTTGGGGGACGCCGCAGAGGATGCAGCGGCGCTCCTGTCCGGCGGAGGCGCGGCGGGAACTGCCGGCAGCGCCGGAATGATGACGGCGGTTCGTGGACTGGCCTTGGCTGGAGGAACCCCCAGGAGCAGGAATGCCCGGCTGCGGGGCGTTTCCGGCGGTGGGAGCGCGGTCGCTTCCGCGCGGACGATACGGCAGGCGGTAGACGCCGGGGAGCGGCGGTTGGGAGAGGCTGTGCAGCTGATGCGGGAACGCAGCGGAAGCGGGGAGGCGGACACAGGCGCAATTTTTTCCGAGCTGGAGCGAAGGTTGCTGGCGGAAATCGGCGCGGGATGAGAAAGAAGGGATCAGGATGCGGATTTATTTGGGCGACATGGAGTTCCCTGTGGCGCCGGAGCGGCTGGAGATCCTTATGGAAGGAAATTGGGAACGGACCGAGCTGGAGGCTGTAGGCGAGGTGATCCGGTATCGACCGCCGGGACTGCGGCTCATCCGGTTCGGCGGGATCTTTCCGGAAAGGGCCTACGGATTTGTTACGGCGGGGACTTTGCAGTCCCCCCGGAGCTATGCGGATCAGCTGGATCGGGCGGCGGCTGCGAAGGAACCGGCCCGGCTGGTGGTCAGCGGCGGGGCGCGGCCTTTTTCGATGCTGGCAGTAGTGGCGCGGTTTGACTGGCGGATGCAGGCCGGCGAGGATGGGGATATTTACTATGAGCTGGAGCTGAGGGAGTACCGGGATTTCGGAAAGGCGGCAGTAGTGGTTTCCGGTGGGGCGGCGGCATCGGTGACAGGAACGGGGACGGCTATGGAAAAGAATCCGGCGGCCCCGGCGGTGTATACCGTACAGAGGGGCGACACCCTCTGGGCCATTGCCAAACGATTTTTGGGAGATGGAAGCCGGTATGCGGAGATTGCGGCCAGCAACGGTATCCGCAACCCAAATCTGATCTATCCGGGTCAGACGCTGCGGATTTCATAGGAGGCGCGGCGGATGGAACTGAAACTGATACAGAAGAGCGGAAAGCGGGCGGAGGTTCCGGTATCCGATGCCCGCTGGCACACCCGGACCGGCGGGGCTGGGATTTTGGAGTTTTCCTCGCCGTGGACAGCAGTACGGGCGGCGGAAGGCGACCGGGTGCAGCTTTCCCACAGGGGTACACCGGTGTTTGACGGATTCGTTTTTCAGACGGAGAGCAATGGGAAGGGACAGAGCGCCCTCTGTTACGACCGGCTGAAATATCTGCTTTATAAAGACACGCGGGTGTTCCAAAACCGGACTGCCAGGCAGATTGCAGAGGAAATTCTCCGGGAACGGCGTCTGGAGGCGGGAACGTTTACGGAGACGGGGTATGTCCTGCCGCTGCTTGCTATGGAAGGACGGCCGCTTTTGGAGATGATCCGGAAGGCTCTGGAAGAGACGCGGACCGCCACAGGCAGGGAATTTGTGTTTTACGACGCCTGCGGAAAGATCGTGCTCCGGGAGGCCGCGGACAATCCGGCGGGGGTGCTGATCTGCGGGGAAAACCAGCTGATCTCCTACCGGAAGGTCTCGGACATCGACGGGGACACTTTCAACCGGTTCAAGATCTGGCAGGAGGACGGGCGCTCAGGCTTCCGGAGGGTGACGGTTGCGGACGACGGGCAAGCCCAGGAGAAGTGGGGCGTGCTCCAATACTTCGAACGGGTGGACAGCCGGCTCAATCCGGCACAGGTTGCCGGGAGGATCCAGGCGCTGCGGGAGGCAAAGTGTCAGGCAAGACTGACGCTGGAGACAGAGTGTCTGGCGGATCCGGCATGCCGGGCGGGACGGACGGTGCTGGTGCGGCTGGAAAGCGGCGGGGCGGTGGAAACCTGCCTCATCGAGGAAGCGGAACAGCGTTTTTCCGGGGGCGCCGGGCGGATGCGCCTGAAGCTGCGGAAGTTATAGGAGGCAAGATGATTTCAGAAGTGATGAAGGAGATCGCCCGGGGATGCATCGACGAAAAAGTCAGCGCCGCCGTGGCCTTTGGGACGGTGATTACAACGGAACCGATAACGATCCGAGTGGAGGAACGGCTGGTGCTGGATGAGGGAATGCTGGTGGTTCCGGAGGAATTGAAAAAGAGGGAAACGGAGGTTCAGCTGGGCAGCGAGGTGAAGACTATCACGCTGTCGCCCGGGCTTAAGACGGGGGACAAGGCGGTGGTGCTCCATCTGGGAGACTGCTGGCTGCTGGCGGGAACCGTTCGCTGAAAGGAGAAAGTATGACGGGATTGCTGCCGGAAACGGCGGTTTTGGGGGAGACCGCCGCGGCGTCCTCCAGGACATGGAGGTTTGACCCGGATTCCGGGAGGATCGGCGGGTGGCTCGATGGAGAAGAGGCGCTGAGGCAGGCAGTGCTGCTGCGGCTTTTGACGCCGCGCTATGAGCATATGATATATAGTTTCGGATATGGAAGCGAGCTGGCCGGGCTGATTGGGAAAGACGGCGGCTACGTCCAGGCGGCAGTCCCGGCTATGGTTGAGGAGGCTCTGCTCCGGGATGAGCGGATCCTGGCCGTGAGGGACGTGAATGTTTCCCGAAAGAAGGATGCGGTGACCGTTTCGTTTACGGCGGAGGCATCCTGGGGGGCTTTCAGCGGAGAAACTGAGATATCCGGATAAGGAGGGGTGCAGATGGAAATTCCCAGTTACGAGGAACTGCTGGCGGCTGTGCTGGAACGTGTGCCGGAGGATGTGGACAAGCGGGAAGGCAGCCTTATTTATACGGCGGCAGCACCGGTGTGCGCGGAATTGGCGCAGGCGTATATCCGGCTGAACTGCGCAATGGATCTGCTGTTTTTCGATACCAGTGAAGGCGAGGCACTGGACCGGCTGGCCGCACAGTTTGGGCTGAGCCGGGAAAAAGCATCTCCGGCGGTGTGCCGGGGCGTATTCCGGGACAGCGCGGGAAAAGCCTTTGCGGTTCCCATGGGAATGCGGCTGGGATATGGCGGCTTTTTTTACCAGGTGACGGAGACGCTGGAAAACGGCGTGTGCGCGATGACCTGTGAAACGGCGGGAGCAGCGGGTAATCAGGTTTCCGGAGCGCTGCTGCCGGTGGATTATCTGGAGGGATTCGGCGCAGCGGAGTTGGATGGTCTGCTGACGGCCGGGCGCGATGGGGAATCCGATGAAGAACTGCGGCAGCGGCTGGCCAGTCGGGTGC
>CAKXAF010000099.1 GCA_934869045.1 uncultured Nitrososphaerota archaeon
TTTGGCGGAGGCGGACGCCGGCGTCATGGGCGGCGTCATGGAGCATCTTTACAAAGAGTTCTCCGGTCATAAAGTGGGAGCAGGAGCAGGTGGCCAGGTATCCGCCGGGAGGGAGCAGCTTCATGGCGCGATAGTTGATCTCCTTGTACCCGCGGGCCGCACTGTCTACCGTTTTCCGGGATTTGGTGAAGGCGGGCGGATCCAGAATGATAAAATCGTAGGTTTTGGGCTTGATGGCAGGGAGCAGGTCGAAAACGTTGGCCGCCTCAAAGCTCATCCGATCCGAGAGACTGTTTCGGGCGGCGTTTTCCCGGGCCATAGCCACCGCGTCCTCGGAGACGTCCACGGCATGAACGTGGGCGGCCCCGCCCATGGCAGCGTTGAGCCCAAAGGAGCCGGTGTGGGTAAAGCAGTCCAGCACGGCCTTGCCCCGGCTGAGGCGGGCCACGGCCTGACGGTTGTACTTCTGGTCCAGGAAAAAGCCGGTTTTCTGGCCATTTTCGAAATCTACGGCGTAGCGGATGCCGTTTTCCACGATCTCTGTCCGGGTGCTGCCCGGAGTGGGAAGGCCGGGAATGGGGAAAAAGCCTTTGTTCTGGGAAAGTCCCTCCAGCTCCCGGATCGCCACGTCGTTGCGCTCATAGACACCGGTAATCTGCTGGCCGTCCTCCTGAAGAATCCGGCAGAGCAGGGGAAAGAGCAGATCTTTGAGGCGGTCAATACCCAAGGAGAGGGTTTGTGTGACCAAAATGCCGCCGAAGCGGTCCACGGTCAGGCCGGGGAAGGAGTCGGCTTCCCCGAAAATAAGGCGGCAGCAGGAAACATCATCTCCCATGACCGTTTTGCGATACTCCCAGGCGTGGCGGAGGCGGCGCTCAAAAAAGGCTTCGTCGAAGCGGTCGTTGGCGTTGCGGGAAATGAGCCGGATCCGGATTTTGGAGCGGCTGTTGTAGAAGCCGGTGCCGAGATAGGCTCCCCGCGGGCTGAAAACGTCGGTGAGCGCCCCGTCCTCACAGGCGGGGGGCTGGATAACTTCGGTGTCATAGATCCAGGGGTGGCCTGATTCGATGCTCCGCTGAGCCTTTTGGGTGACGGCGGCAGAGGGGTAGGGGCGGGACTGTTTCATAAAGGGCCTTCTTTCATTGGAAGATTGTGATTTGGCTGCCCGGATTCAATGGGAGCAGGCAGAAAAAAACCCGGCGCGGCTGCCGGGCGGGATTCAGCGAGGGAGCATGGCGGGTTCCGGAACAGGACCGTACACCGCCTCCAGGGTTTTATACCGTTCGTAGCAGAACTGGATGATGGCCTTGCGTTTGACGATGCCGATAAACACGCCGCGGTCATCCACAACGGGTATGAAGTTCTGATTCAGGGATTTTTCGATGAGGTCCTCCATGTTGGTATCGATGCGGACCGGTCGGTAGCGGGTGAGACGGGGTACGTCGGCGATAGGGAGGTTTTCCGCTTGCTTCAGGTCCAGGTCGCAGCGATTTTTGACGGCCCAGAGCAGGTCGCCTTCGGTGATGGTGCCGGCGTAACTGCCGTCCCGGCCGATGACCGGAATGGCGGAATAACGGTGGTGTTCCATTTTTTCCAGGGCCTGCCGCATAGTGAAGTCGTCGTAAAGGTAAGCGACGTCGTTTTTCGGTGTAAGAAAAAGAAGAATGTTCATGACCGTCATCCTTTATGGTTCATTTCAAATTTCCGCCGGGAAACGCTGAAGGCCTCGTGGAACCGCGGCATAAATTGAGAAAAGAGGTTTCAGTTTGTTCCGAAATTATTATACCACGGGAACAGGAGAGGGAGGTGAATATTTTATGAATCTCCTATAAAAAAACTCTCGGTCCGGTTTTGGTAAAAGGATTTGAAAGCCTTTTCCGACTGATCGCGTTCCTCTGGTCTTGCACAGGTAGGGATAAAACGGATTTGGAGGAGGCGTTTTTGAGATGGAAAGAGTCAACGCGTTTCTGTATTTGTCGAAGTGAAATAATTTTTTTTAAAAATTCATCATTTTTTAGCTTTGATTGATAAATTTTAATGGTTGTCCAAAAATGGTCTTGCAATTTTGAGGCGACTATGCTATAATAAATAAGCACTTGAGAGTGAAGTAAAAAGAGTCTGAAAATGGGGGCGTAGCTCACCTGGGAGAGCGCTTGAATGGCATTCAAGAGGTAGTCGGTTCGATCCCGATCGTCTCCACCATCGATTAATAAAAATCCGTTTCCAAAGGAAACGGATTTTTTGTTTTACTACAAGTTGTTTCGGGCAGCTCCGTTTATAAATTTTGGTGGATACGGACGATCTCTGCAGATAGCTGAAAACGCTACCGGTTATGCATGGTTCGGTATTCCCGCGGAGAGCAGCCCGCTTCCTCCCGGAAGCGTTTCCCAAAATAGCTGGGGCTTTCAAATCCGCAGAGGCGTCCGATCTCTTCAACACTCTTGGAGCTATAACGAAGGAACTGCTTGGCTTTTGCCACCCGGATTTTTTTTAGCTGCTCCATAACGGTGATACCGTGTTCTTTTCCGTAATAGTGGCAGAGCGCAAACCGGTCCATCCGCACCTGCTGTGCGATTTCGTCTAATGTAAGAGGTTCACTGTAGTGATTTTCCAAAAATTGGCGAATCTGCACGGAGGGGGATGCGCTGATTGCAAAAAGGGCCTCCATCACCTCGGTCAGCCACCCGTATCCGGCAGCTGATCGAGAAATGATGGAGCTGTTGCTTTCGCAGGCCTCCGCCAGAGATGCGGTCGCAGGCCCCAGGGCAGCCGGTGTGCGAAACTGGAAAAAATCCGGAGCATGATAGTAATCCAACACTCCCTCCGCCCCGCGAAAGGTACACCACGCGGTATGCATCCCTGCACTGCTTTCGTACCGGTGGGGTACATTCCGGCGAAAAAACATTCCCTCGTCCTTTCCCAGAAAAAAGCGCTGGCCGCCTGCTGAAAAGTTCCCTTCGCCTTCTACAATCCAGATGAATTGGTGAAATTCAAAGCCCTCCGGGCGGTCAATGGCGCCCTGCCGTGTGCTCTCACCCAGCGTGCAGAGCACAAACGGAAGGGCGTCGTAAAGCTCTCTGTGGATTTCAGCAAACATTACACAAGATCCTTTCATTATTACAATAAGATTTTATTGACTTTCCTATATTTGAACAATATAATTATAGTATCAACAGGGCAAAAAGTAAATGCCCCGCATGAAAAAATGGACAAAAATGGGAGGGACCTGTTATGGGAAAAACCCGGGTTGGATTGATCGGCTGCGGCGGCCGCGCCGGCGCGCATATGGACGCGCTGCTGAAGATGGAGGATGTCGAGGTCGTTGCGGTTGCAGACCCCGTCGAGGAGCGCCGTCTGGCGGCCGCGAAAAAGTTTGGCTGCGATCGTATCTATGAGGATCATGCAGCTCTTTACGACAGCGAAAGCCGGGACACGCTGGATTGCATTTTTATTTCCATTGAGCCGACCGCTCATACGGATACCGAAACCCGCGCCATCGAGCTGGGCATTCCGTTTTTGGTGGAGAAGCCCATGACTCTGGATCTGGATCAGGCGGATGAAATCGCCCGGCGTGTGGAGGAGACCGGCCTGATTACCGCCGTCGGCTTCCAGGACCGCTACCTGGACCTGATCGAGATGGTAAGGGATGAGCTTCCCAAGCATCCGGCAGGCGGCCTTGTTTATGGTGCGTGGGTCGGCGGGATCCCCGGCGTCTGGTGGTGGCAGAAAAAATCCACCTGCGGCGGTCAGTTGGTAGAGCAGAACATCCATCTGGTCGACGGACTGCGGTATCTGTTCGGAGAGCCGCTTTCGGTGTACGCCACCTGCTCCCGGGGCATGGTTACGGCGGGCGTTGATGCCGCACCGGAATATGATACCGATGACCACTCCACCGCCGTCATCCGGTTCCGGAACAATGTTACCGCCACGCTGGTCAGCGGCTGTTACTGCCAGGGCGTGCGCCCCAACTGCGGGTTGGTCATCTCCCTGAAGGACATGGTCCTCGACTACCGTCTCCGCAACAACCTGATCATCAAAACAGAGCGGGAAACCCGGGATATCGGGCGGGGCGTGGATCAGACATATTTGCTGGACCGGGCCTTTGTCACAGCTGTACAGACAGGAGACAAGAGCCTGATCCGTTCGCCTTACGCCGACGCGCTGAAATCGCTGAAACTGGGCTTTGCCGCCAATCAGTCGATGGAAACCGGTCAAGTGATCTATTTTAAAGAATAGGAGAACCGCCATGAGACTTTGTGTACCGATTCCCTGCTTTTTTTCAAAGATGGACTTTCCCGCCGCGATCCGCAAGGTCCGGGAGCTGGGTTTTGACGCAGCCGAAACCTATAATTGGAAAGCGCTGGATCTGGACGCTGTCCGGGCGGCTTGCGAGGAGGCCGATGTAGAGCTGCTTAGCATGTGTACCACCGAGTTTCGCATGACGGATCCAGCCTGCCGGGAGCTGTGGCTTGCCGGGCTCAGGGAGAGCTGCGAGGCAGCAGTCAAAGTGGGCGCAAAGCGGCTGATCACCCAGGTCGGGCCGGATACCGGCGCTCCACGGGAGGAGCAGCACGCCAGCATCGTGGCCGCTCTGCGGGAAGCGAAGCCCATCCTGGAGACCACCGGCGTCACCATTATGATCGAACCCCTCAACACCCTGGTGAACCATCCCGGCTATTATCTGTGGTCTGCGGCGGAGGGGTTTGAGATCGTCCGGGAGGTGGATCACCCGCTGGTCAAGGTCGTCTATGACATTTACCATCAGCAGGTTATGGAGGGGAACATCATCCCAAACATCACCAATAACCTGGACTGTATCGCCCACCTGCACAGCGCCGGGCATCCCGGCCGCCATGAGCTGCAGTACGGCGAAAATGATTACAAGGTCATCTTCGCTGCCGTGGACAAAGCCGGTTACACCGGGTCCTGCGGCTTGGAATACAGCCCGCTGATGGATCCCGAGGAAAGCCTCAGGGAGGTCCGCCGTATCTATCTGGGCGAGTGAAAACTGCAGCAAAAAGCGCCTTTGGCTTCAGCCAAAGGCGCGTTTTGGATCCGGTTTATTCGGTGAACATGGGGGTGGACAGATATCGTTCTCCGGTGTCCGGAAGCAGAGCGACGATGATTTTCCCCTTGTTCTCCGGGCGTTTAGCCAGCTGGGCGGCGGCCCAGACAGCGGCTCCGGAGGAGATTCCCACCAGAAGGCCCTCCTTTCGGGCAAGGGTGCGGCCGGTTTCAAAGGCATCTTCATTTTTAACGGTTATGATTTCGTCGTAAACGCTGGTATTTAGGGTGTCCGGAATGAAACCCGCGCCGATGCCCTGGATTTTATGCGGGCCGGATGTCCCCTTTGAAAGTACCGGCGAACCCTCCGGCTCCACGGCGACGATCTGGACGTTGGGATTCTGCTCTTTGAGATATTCTCCCACCCCGGTGATGGTGCCGCCCGTGCCGACGCCGGCGACGAAGATATCCACCTTCCCGTCGGTATCTGTCCAGATTTCCGGGCCGGTGGTGGCGCGGTGTACGGCTGGGTTGGCCGGATTGGAAAACTGGCTGGGCAGAAAGCTTCCGGGCATTTCTGCAGCCAGTTCCCGGGCCTTGGCGATGGCGCCCTTCATGCCCTTGGCGCCTTCGGTTAAAACCAGCTCTGCGCCGTAGGCTTTCAGGAGGTTCCGGCGCTCCACGCTCATGGTTTCCGGCATGGTCAGGATGATCCGGTAGCCCCTGGACGCGGCTGCCGCCGCCAGGCCGATGCCGGTGTTGCCGCTGGTCGGCTCAATGATGACAGAGCCCTGCTTCAGGAGTCCCTTTTTCTCCGCGTCGTCAATCATGGCTTTCGCGATGCGGTCCTTTACGCTGCCTGCGGGATTGAAATATTCCAGTTTGCCGTAAACATCGGCCTCCAGCCCGTGCTGTGCAATGTAGTTGTTCAGCTTCAGCAAAGGGGTTCCGCCGATCAGGTCGGTAATTCTGTCAAATGTTTTCATATTCATTCACTCCTTCTTGATCCTTATGAAACGTATGCTTCAGGCAGTTGGTGCATCAACATCGCGGGGGCTTAAGGAATATGTTCATAGAAAGGTGCTCCTTTCAAAACTTATTAAACATATTTATTTTATATGTTTATAATAACACCGAGGTTCCGGTTTGTCAATCTGTTTTTAGAAATTTTTTATTGTGCCGGTTTGCGGAAAAAATTTCCCCAAACCTCTTGACAAATCGGCATCGGGCGTGTAAACTATAACTTATCAAACACATATGTTAAGTATACTATAGTGTTTGCCGACAAAATTTGTGGCATAGGGAGGCACATGCGATGAATGGACAGATTCTTCAGATGCTGCGGCACAATTACCGGAACGGCCGAATGTGCCGTTGTATGAGACCTTAATCCGTACATTTCCAAACAAATTGAAAAGAGGTACATACAAATGAGCTACACCTATGAAAAATACAGATTTGAAACCATCCAGCTCCATGCCGGCCAGGAGCAGCCGGATCCTGTTACCGGTTCCCGTGCTGTACCGATTTATCAGACAACTTCCTATGTTTTCCACGATTCCGCCCAGGCGGCCGCACGCTTTAATCTGTCGGATCCCGGGAATATTTACGGCCGCCTGACCAACTCCACAGTGGATGTCTTCGAACAGCGCATTGCGGCGCTGGAGGGGGGCGTGGCGGCCCTGGGCGTTGCCTCGGGTGCGGCGGCGGTTACCTATACGTTTCTGAATCTGGCGGATGCCGGCGATAACATCGTCTCGGCCAAGACGATTTACGGCGGCACTTACAACCTCCTTGCCCACACTTTGCCCCATTATGGGATTACGGCCACATTCGTGGATCCGGATGAAGAGGGAGCTTTTGAAAAGGCCATCAACGACAGGACCAAGGCGTTGTTCATCGAAACCATCGGAAATCCCAATGCTACGCTGATCGATATTGAGAAGGTGGCTGCCGTTGCCCACGCCCACAGGATTCCTTTGGTGGTGGATTCCACCTTTGCCACGCCTTATCTGCTCCGGCCCATTGAATATGGCGCAGACATCGTTATCCATTCTGCCACAAAGTTCATTGGCGGCCACGGCACCGCTATCGGCGGTGTCATCGTGGACAGCGGCCGGTTTGACTGGGAGGCCAGCGGAAAATTCCCCTCCTTGACAGAACCGAATCCCAGCTATCACGGTATCAGCTTTACCAAAGCGGTGGGGCCTGCTGCCTTCGTAACCAAAATCCGCGCGATCCTGCTGCGGGATACCGGCGCGACTTTGGCGCCGCTTCATGCATTTCTTTTCCTCCAGGGATTGGAAACCTTGTCCCTGCGGGTGGAACGCCATGTAGAAAACGCGCTGAAAGTGGTGGAGTTTCTCGCGAAACACCCCAAGGTGGAACGGGTGAACCACCCCTCCCTGCCGGACCATCGGCACCATGCGCTGTATCAGAAATATTTTCCCAACGGCGGCGCCTCTATCTTTACCTTTGACATCAAAGGCGGCGCAGAGGAGGCCCGGAAATTGATCGACAGGTTGGAAATTTTCTCCCTGCTTGCCAATGTTGCGGATGTGAAATCTCTGGTGATCCATCCGGCCTCCACGACTCATTCCCAGCTGACAGAGGAGGAACTCCTGGATCAGGGAATCCGCCCCGGAACGGTCCGGCTCTCCATTGGCACCGAGCACATCGACGATCTTCTCGCTGATCTTGCTCAGGCGCTGGGCGATTGAATTTGGAAAGCGGCCCTCTCAATTTCAATGGCGATTCTGAGCGGCCAAAAAGGACAGATTTTGAAAGGCTGGAATGAACCCCCAAACGGGATTCTGCCATCTGCCTTTTCGCCAAACAAAACCGCCCTCATCCCAGGAAATCGGGAGAGGGCGGTTTTGGCATTTTTTAAAGAATCAAGCCGTGTTCTTTCAGGTAACGCTGGTAGGCGGGCATATCGATCTGGGAGACGGTGCTGTCTGACTTGCTGCACAGGGCGGCCGCAACGCCTGCCGCCTCGCCAAGGCAGCAGCAGATGGGCATGATCCGATAGGAAGCCTGAGCTTCGTGGGTGGAGGAGATGCAGCGGCCTGCCACCAGGAGATTTTTGCTGCCTTTGGGACAGAGACAACGGTAGGGGACGGTGTAATATTCGCCGGGCTTGAAGTAGTAGTGGCTGGTACCGGAGCCTTCGGGATTGTGAATATCAATGTCATAATTGGCGCAGACCACGCCATCCTCAAATTTGGTGCAGGCCACCAGGTCCTCCTGGGTCAGCACGTATTCCCCGAGAATCATCCGGCTTTCCCGGACGCCGATCTCCATAGCGGTGGAGAGGAGCTGGCTGTTCTGAAAGCCGTCGATATTTTCGCGGAGAAATTCGAACAGCTCGACCACCTGTTCCCGGGCCTCCAGCTCCGCCTGGGTTTTATCGAAAGCATTGACTGGATTTTTCTTGACAATTCGTGTAGAATTAAAATGGAGGACACCGTTCACCATGTTGTGGAAGATCAGAACGTCCTCCCGGATATTTTTGATTTTTCCCTCCCGCTGGAACTGCTGGTAAAGCGGATTGATCGTTGAGCGGCTCTTTTCGAATTTTTCCAAGTCTACTCCCGCGACCCGGAAAC
Source organism: uncultured Nitrososphaerota archaeon (assembly GCA_934869045.1). Classification (GTDB taxonomy): domain Bacteria; phylum Bacillota; class Clostridia; order Oscillospirales; family Ruminococcaceae; genus Merdivicinus. The sequence continues at coordinate 8,613 of CAKXAF010000099.1, forward strand.
AGAGGGTCATAGGCTGGCAGAGATTATCCTGCTCCCGGCCCAGCTGATAGGGATACCCCGCCAAGACCGCCAAGTCGCCGTCGCCGGTGGCGTCGATAAAATACCGGGCGCCGTATTCCTGGTCCCCTTCCTTGTTGGCCACAACGATACTTTTCAGAAGGCCGTCCTCCATACGCACGCCGGTCAGGTAAGAATGGAAC
>CAKXAF010000100.1:0-3441 GCA_934869045.1 uncultured Nitrososphaerota archaeon
GCATAACCTGCTGATGGAGAATCATACTGCGGGGGCTGGTCCATGCATCGTAGACGTCCACCAGGGCGACAATTGGGGCGGATATAGGAATCACATCCCCTTTGAGCCCGTCGGGATACCCGGCTCCGTCGTAACGTTCATGGCGCCATGAGTCCGCATAATCTTGAATTCCTCTGGGATCAGTCGGCCCGGCTTGTTGAGAATTAGCTCGGGCAGAACTTTTTGTTTTACCAGACAGGAGGCCCCTTCATGCTGTTACTCCTCCCTAAAGCGGTTCGACGGCTATTTTTTTGATTTTCGCCAGGATCGATTGATAAACGTCTGATACCTGCTGAAGCAGAACGTCTGCGGTCTCCAAATCCGGGCTGCCGTTCCGCAAAAGCTCCATCAACTCCTGACTGACCTCGTGCAGCGGCGTAAGTCCAAGGTTCAGTGCAATGCCTTTCAGTGTATGTGCTGCCCGAAAAGCCTGCTCATAGTCCTTTTTCTGCATGGCGTTGGTAAGTAGGACATATGTCGGATCGTTAGGGAGTTTGAGCAAATATTTTTGAATCAGCCCTTCACTGCCGAGTCTCCTTAGGACATCCTTCATTTCGGCGCCGATAGCTGCGTAGAATTCCGGTAGGTTCATGTTAGGCCTTCCTTCCAAGCAGGCAGAATATTATTCCAGCCGGAAAACCTGGGTCAGCATCGGCTGTGCTCCGGTGACGGGATCCATTTCCATCACCATCACGTCTTTCATATAGTCATTCCACCGGCTGACAACGGGGCTTTCTGCCTGTACCCGTGCGGCATAGGCACATCCCTTCTCACACTCGTAATAACCGAAGAGCTCGTTACCGGTGTTCCAGATGGTGTAATTGCAGATGCCGGCTTCCCTCAAAACAGCTTTCAGCTCCGTCCAGATCGCATCATGGCGGCGTTTATATTCTTCCAACATCCCATCTTTGACAATGGCTTTCCAAGCGTAGCGTTCCATAAAAACTCCTTTCCCAGCTTAACAAAGAATCAGATATACCAAATACCAAATGACCAGCAATAAAATGATAACCGGGGCAAACGCTTCCATCGCGATACTCACGTTGGCGACCGGAAAGCCCCATCCAAGACGGTCGGTCAGAATGACCAGCAGCGCCAATACACCGGTTGTCAGAAATGATTTTGTCAGATTGCGCCCCAGCCAGTTCTTGGAAAAGAAGGAAAGGACCGCTCCCACTACCGGATTGGCAAAGAAGGCGGCTGCCTTAAAGACCGCCTTCAGCAGTGTAAGCAGCAAAATGATGCCGATCAGGACGAACAGGACGACCGGCAGCCAGTCCGCAAAACCGCCTGGAAGATAGCGCCGCATCAGCCAGTCAACGCAGTAATTGATAAACAGGGCCGCTGCCACTACAATGCATTGGCAAAGGTACCATAAAATCACGTTTTTGGTTTTTCGAAAACGAATCAGATCCTGCAGGGCGTTCACAGTAAAGGCCAGCAGAAAAAGCTTCACGACCTCCAGGAAAAAAGCGGGGAAGTCCGTTTTCAGCATTTGATAGACGCCGTTATAATCGCTCAGCTCTCCGATAAAAGGCAGGGCGTTGAGCATGACGTTGCCATGGGCGTCATAGCCCCAGGAGCAGATTGCGGCTACATAAATAAAAAGGATCGCAAAGCATGCGGCCGCCGATTTCGGCAGATCCGTCAGAGCGCGGCATGCAAATCGGAGGATCACGCCCAGCAGGATCGCGCCCAGCGAAAGGCAGAGGAGAACTGGAATCAGAGGAGATTGAAAGATTTTGTCAAGATATGCCTGCATGGAACCCTCTCCGTATCGATTGATTATCTTTATTTTATCAGGAAACGCGGCGGTTTACAAGAAAAATTTAAATGTGCGGTCAAATATTTCTGGCAGGCGTTCGATCAAGTCTGTGAAATCAGAATCCTACCGTTTACAATTTGACGCAGAACGATTATAATAAAAAAGATAAAGCAAGAAGGAGGAGTTGCGGATGGAAGCTCTGCTTACCGGTATCGACCGGACGGAGACCCTTCGTTATCTGGGATGCCGCGGCGCGTTCCCGCCGGAGATCGTGGAGCAGGCGGACAATGCGGCGGAGGAGATTCTACGGACTGCCCGGCCCCGCTGGGTTTATCGGGAATACGCGCTGGAACGGGACAGCGCCGGCCTGAGAGTTGCCGGAACCTTTCTGAAACTGCCGGGAAAAGACATCCAGGCTCTGCTGGAGGGCTGTTCCAGCGCCGTTTTCTTTGCCGTGACGCTGGGCGCAGAAGCGGAGGCGCTGGTGCGCCGTGCGGAGCTGACCGATATGGGGAAAGCGCTGATTTTTGACTGCTGTATGAGCGCGGCGGTGGAAAACGTCTGCGACAATCTCCAGGAGAAACTGGAAAAGGATTACCAGGGGCGGGGGCTGTTTCTGACAGACCGCTACAGTCCGGGGTATGGGGACCTGCCTATTACGGTTCAGCGGGACTTTTTGACGATCTTGGACGCTTCCCGGCGTATTGGTCTGACCTGTACGGCAGAATCCATTTTGGTCCCCCGGAAGTCGGTCACAGCCATACTGGGCGTCGCGCGCACTTTGCGTTCCCGCCGCGAAAAATGCGGGGAATGCACTCTGTCGGATTCATGTCCCTATCGAAAGGATGGAAAAACCTGTGGAAAATAAACGTGAGCTCCTGCAAAAACGTCTGAAGGCGCAGCCTTATTTCTTTCTGGACGGCGCAATGGGTACCATGCTTCAGCAAAGCGGCCTGAAGCTGGGGGAGCGGCCGGAGGCCCTCTGCCTGAGCCACCCGGAGATCCTTACGGATATTCACCGCCAGTATCTGGAGAGCGGCAGCGATATGATATATGCCAACACCTTTGGCGCCAACTCCCATAAGCTGGCCGGAACCGGACTGAAAACGGAGGAGGTCGTCCGGGCGGCGGTCCGGGCGGCCAAGACAGCGGCGGATCCTTTTGGGGCACTGGTAGCGTTGGATGTAGGCCCCATTGGAGAGCTGCTGGAACCGGCGGGGACGCTGACCTTTGCGGAGGCCTACGCGCTTTTTCGGGAGCAGGCCATCGCCGGGGAGGAAGCCGGAGCGGATGCCGCCGCGGTGGAAACCATGACGGATCTTTCAGAGGTCCGGGCGGCGGTGCTGGCCATCCGGGAAAACACCTCCCTGCCGGTATTTGTCACCATGACCTTTGAAGAAAACGGCCGGACTTTTACCGGCTGTTCCGCCGCAGCCATGGCGGACACCCTTACCGGGCTTGGCGTGGATGCCCTTGGCATCAACTGCTCTCTGGGACCCCGGGAGATTTTTCCCATCGCCAGGGAGATCGCCGCCCGAACCAGCCTGCCTGTCATTGTAAAGGCCAACGCCGGACTTCCGGATCCACGGGATAACACCTATTCCGTCACGCCGGAGCTTTTTGCGGAACAGATGAAG
>CAKXAF010000100.1:3451-5689 GCA_934869045.1 uncultured Nitrososphaerota archaeon
GGCGGTCAACGCCAACGCGATGACTGCGCACGAAATCGTCGCCGCACCCGTAAACTTCTTCATCGCATTGCCTCCTTGGCAGATGAGCGAGCGATACCTTCCGGATCGCCCGCAGGTTCTTGGCCGCCCTTCCGCACGAGGGAGGGAGTCGGAAGGACGGCCGCGTCACGGAACAGATGAAGCCCTACGCGGAGCTGGGCGTGACCATCGTGGGCGGCTGCTGCGGGACGACTCCCGCCTATATCCGCGCCCTGCGGAAAACCATGGAGCAGCGTCCCCCCTTCCAGCGTCAGAGCTTTCTTCCGGCGGGAGTATGCACCCCTTCCCGGGTGGTGGAGCTGGACGGCGTCCACATTATCGGCGAGCGGATCAATCCCACCGGGAAAAAGCGGTTCCAGCAAGCCCTCCGGGATGGAGACCTGGATTACATCGCCGCCCAGGGCGTGGAACAGGCCGAGGCCGGGGCGGATATCCTGGACGTCAACGTCGGCCTGCCGGGCGTGGATGAGCCCGCTATGATGGAGCGGGTGGTCCGGCGGCTCCAGAGCGTGCTGGATCTGCCCCTGCAGATCGATTCCTCCGACCCCGCCGCTATTGAAAGCGGGCTGCGGGCCTGCACGGGCGTTGCCATCGTCAACTCCGTCAACGGGGAGACGGAAGTCTTGGAAAGGATTCTGCCCATCGTCCGGAAGTACGGAGCTTTCGTAGTGGGGCTGACCCTGGACAGCAAAGGCATCCCTCAGACGGCGGAGGAGCGCCTGGTCATTGCCGGACGGATCCTGGAAGCTGCCCGGCGTCATGGAATCCCCCGGGAAAAGGTGCTCATCGACTGTCTGACCCTTACGGTCTCCGCCCAGCAGGCCCAGGCGGCGGAAACCCTGCGGGCGGTGCGTATGGTCCGGGAGCAGCTGGGGCTGCGGACGGTTCTGGGGGTGTCCAACATCTCCTTTGGCCTGCCCAACCGGGAGCTTTTGAACCACAGTTTTCTGAGCGCCGCAATGGAAAATGGGCTGAATCTGCCGATCATCAACCCCAATATCCCCTCCATGACCGCGGCAGTGGCGGCCTTCAACGTCCTCCATGGCTATGACCGGGATTCCGCCCGGTACCTTGCGCGTTTTTCCAGGGAGAACGTCTCTCCGGCGGCGCAGGTTCCCGCAGGGGGACATGATCTGGCCGGAGCGGTGAAAAAGGGCCTCCGGGAGGAGGCAAAGCTCCGGACAAAGGAGCTTTTGGAGATCCAGGAGCCCTTAGATATCATCGACGGCATTCTGATCCCCGCTTTAGATGCGGTGGGGGCGGATTTTGAGAAGGGAACGCTGTTTCTGCCCCAGCTGATCAACGCTGCAGGCGCGTCTCAGGAGGCTTTTGCCGTCATCAAGGAGCGGATCGCCTCCAGCGGCGGCGCGTCTGTCTCCAAAGGAAAGGTCATTCTGGCCACGGTCAAGGGGGACATTCACGACATCGGTAAGAACATCGTCAAGGTTCTGCTGGAAAACTACGGATACCGGGTAATCGCCCTGGGGCGGGATGTGCCGCCCGAAAGGGTGGTGGAAACCGCTGTCCGCGAGGATGTGAAGCTGGTGGGGCTCAGCGCCCTGATGACCACTACCCTCCGGAGTATGGAGGAAACCATCCGCCAGCTCCGGAGGTCGGGCCACGACTGCAAGGTCATGGCTGGCGGCGCGGTGCTCACCGAAAGCTACGCCATGGAGATCGGCGCGGATTATTATGCCAGGGACGCCAAGCGTTCGGCGGACATTGCCCGGGAAGTACTGGGCTGAAAGGAGATGGCTATGGAGCCGATACGTGACTATCTGAAACAAAACCGCCTGCTTTTCGACGGGGGGATGGGGACCTATTTTCTGAGCCGTTATCCTGGAGGCGACCCGCGCTGCGAACTGCAGAATCTGGAAAAACCCGCGCGCATCCTGGAAATTCACCGGGAATACCGGGAGGCTGGGGCCAAGGCGCTGAAAACCAACACATTCGGGGCCAACACCGTCGGCCTGGAGTGCGGCTTCGACAAGGTTCGGGAGGTAGTGGAGGCCGGCTATGCCCTGGCCTGCCGCGCCGCCGGGGAGGAAGCCTATGTGTTTGCGGACATCGGCCCTTCGGCGGAACCGGAGGAGCGCCGCGCGATAGCAGAGGTCTTTCTGGCACTGGGGGCGAAGAATTTTCTCTTTGAGACCTTTCCGGACAGTGAGGGCCTGGCGGAGCTTTGCCGCTTAATAAAGG
>CAKXAF010000100.1:5699-8811 GCA_934869045.1 uncultured Nitrososphaerota archaeon
CCGGACGCCTTCGTGATTGTCTCCTTCGCCGCCGCGCCGGATGGGTTTACCCGCCGGGGGCTGTCGGTCTCCCGGCTTCTGCAGGAAATGGCGGAAGAGGACGCTGCCGATGCGGTGGGGCTGAACTGCGTTTCCGGCCCGGCCCATCTGCTTCGGCTGCTGGAGGAGCTTCCCGCGCTGCCCCGGCTGCTCTCGGTGATGCCGAACTCCGGGTACCCCACCATGGTGGCCGGGCGGACCTATTTTGAGAGCAGTGCCGCGTATTTTGCTAGCTGCATGGCCCGTATCGCGGACAAGGGCGCAGCGATTTTAGGGGGATGCTGCGGCACGACTCCCGCCTATATCGCGGAAACGGCCAAGCTCCTCCCCCGGGTGGGCGCGGCTGTTCTCCCTCGGATTGAACCGGCGGTTCCGGCCCCCGGTTCAGTGGAAAATCGGGGAGTTTTGGAGCAGAAACTCCTGGAGGGCAGGCGAATCGTGGCTGTCGAGCTGGATCCGCCCGTGGACGCAGACGGCAGCTTCTTCCTGGAAAGCGCGGCGCGGCTCAAAGCGCTGGGCGTGGACGCCATTACCATCGCCGACTGCCCGGTGGCCCGGGTGCGGGCCGATAGCTCTATGCTGGCCGCAAAGCTCCGGCGGGAGCTGGACATCGAGCCGATCCCCCACATGACCTGCCGGGACCGAAATCTCAACGCATCCAAGGCCCTGCTGCTGGGTCTGTGCATGGAGGGGGTCCGAAATTTGCTGGTGGTGACCGGTGATCCGGTGCCCAACGCAAGCCGGGACGAGGTGAAGGCGGTTTTTAATTTCAATTCTGCCATGCTGGCCGGATATGTCCGGACCCTGGGAAATGAGCTGGGCAGCCCCTTCCTCATCGCTGGGGCGCTGAACGTCAATGCCGCCAATTTTGACGCAGAACTGAAAAAGGCCCTCCGCAAAAAGGAAAACGGCGTCCGGCTGTTGCTCACCCAGCCGGTTTTCACGGAGGAAGCCGTGGAAAATCTCCGCCGGGCTAGGGAGGAAACCGGGCTTTGGATTCTCGGGGGCATCCTTCCGGCGGTGAGCTACCGAAACGCCTGCTATATGCACAATGAGATTTCCGGTATCCGCCTCAACGAGGAGATTCTGGAGCAGTACCGCCTTGTGCCGGACAAGGAAGCCGCCGCCCGGCTGGGAGTGGAGCTGTCCCTCCGCACTGCGGAGCGGATTGCGCCCTATGTAAACGGCTATTATCTTATGACGCCCTTCAAGCGGATTGATCTGATCGAAGAAATTGTCCGGGGGATTTTATGATGCGGACCGCTTTGGAAAGCCATTTTCTGGCTTGCCGGAGGCGGGGGCTGCGGAGAAAAAGGTCAGCAGCCTCCAAATCCGCGATGTGGACAGCGGTATTCTGCTAAACGTTGAGCGGCCGCTTCTGACTGCGGCGGAGTATGGGGAGCTTTCAGGAGCCTTGGACGCTGTACCGGCTCCGTTTGGTTTTGGTATGGAGTGAGAAAAATTATGAAAGAACGTTTTTTAACATTGAAGGATCTCCGAACTGGAATGTTCGACGAATTTGAACGGACACAGGAGGTCGATCTGGTTTGGCGGACGATCCAAGGGGAACAGAAACTGGTTTCGGAGCCTTTCCGGGACGATTGGAGCCTGAAGGACCGGCAGGTTCTTGTAGCCTGCCTGCGGGGTTGCCTGGCGGAAGGAGGCGCGGTCTGCTGCATCTTTGAGGGAGAGAAAATCGCCGCTTTTTTCGCCATGACCCGCCCGCCCTTCGGCAGCCGGGGGCAGTACGCTGATCTGCAGTCGCTGCATGTGGGGCGGTCCTGGCGGAGGAGGGGCCTGGGACGGCGTCTGCTGGGAATCGCAGCGTGGCAGGCAGCGGTTTGGGGCCGGGAGAAACTCTACATCTCCGCCCATTCCGCTATGGAAAGCCAGGCGTTTTACCGGGCAGCGGGCTGCCGGGAGGCTACGGAGATCAATCCCGCTCACGCAGAGGCGGAGCCCTTCGATATCCAGATGGAATATCCAATTCCAGCTTTTGCGGCAGTTCCCATGACGGGGCGGTATGCTGCGGAAATCGCGGGGTGGCGGTATCCCGCGCCCTATGACGTCTATCATCTCCGTCCGGAGGATCAGGCCGAACTGCTGGGTGGGAGCTATTCCGCACTTCTCGGCCCTCAGGGAATACTGCTGGGCTTTTTCTGCTTCGGTGCGCCCGCGCGGATTGCGGCGGAGGAGGCAGAAGCCTATGCCTCGGGTGCGCTGGACATCGGCCTGGGGCTGGCGCCGCTTTTTTGCGGCAGAAAGTTCGGTCCTGATTTTCTGCGCCTGGTATCGGAAAACGGCCGCGCGCAGTTTGGCGCAGGGCGCTTCCGGCTGACCGTGGCGGCGTTCAACCGCCGTGCGCAGCGAGCTTATGAGAAGGCTGGATTCCGGTTTTGCAGGGAGATCACGCAAAAAGATACCGGTCGTGTTTTCCGAATTCTGGAGGCCGGGCGGATATGAAGAATCCTCTTCAGGCGGCGCGCCGTTTTCCGGCTGCCTGAAGAGGATTTTGTCATGCTGACGCCTGCCGGCCCAGCGGGAGAAACTCAACTGTTCATACGGAAATCCAGGCGTTTGGGTACGGGGAATTCCTGCCGGATGCGAGCCTTAAACGATTCGTCGATCTCCGTCCCCTCCTTTTCTGCGAGGCGCGCGGTGTGCAGCTGGTACCATAGATCGGAAAGAAGCCGTTCTCCTTCCCGCATATCGGCAATCTCCCAGGATTCATCGTCCAGTATTTCCTGGGCGGCTGCAAAATCCTTTTGTGCGGTAGCGGCCTCTGCCCGCTGGGCGAGAAGACGTCCCCAACGCTGCATATCGTGGGGAAGATTGCGGTAGAATTCCTGAAAATCCGAATATTTTCCAGCCCGGAGCAGGCTCCTTCCGCACTCTGCCGCCAAGGGCAGAATCGGCAGGAGTCGGAACGCCTCCTGATATTTTTGAGCGGCTTCCTCCGGCCTTTTTTCAAAAAGATCCAAAATAGCCAGACAGCGCAGCGCCCAGCCGTTGGGAGTACGGGCTATAGAAGCCTCAAAGGCCCGGCGGGCATGGTCAAGCTCTCCCTGAGCAT
>CAKXAF010000101.1 GCA_934869045.1 uncultured Nitrososphaerota archaeon
GGACCCGGATGGCAGATCCCGGAGCGCACCATTCCCAATCACGAGCTGGTGTTTGTCACCAGGGGAAGGGGCTGGATCGTCCTGGCTGGCAGGGAGCAGCCCGTGGGGGAGGGCGATCTGATCTATTTCCGACCGGGCCGGCTGCACAGCCTGCGGACCAACAGCGAGGATCCTATGGAGTTCTATGGGATCCATATTTCTCTGCCAGAGGGGATGGACGCGCTGGATCTACCGGAGTTCAGCCACCGCGGCTTTTCAGAGGAGCTTCCCTATCTCCGGGAAACTGTCCGGCTGTGGAGGAGGAAGGATTATCTGGACGATTGGGAGGCGGATCTGGCCTTTTCCCGGCTGCTGCTGCATCTTTCCCGCAGAATGGAAATCGCCGGCTCACCCTGTCAGCGAAAGGTGGCAGCCGCGATTGCATTCATTCATGCCAATACTGGCCGGGCGTTGGCGATGGAGGAGATCTGCGCTGTTTCCGGTATGAAAAAATCCTGTCTTACCCGAAGTTTTCAGAGGGCCGTAGGGATTCCGCCGGTTGCATATTCGATTCGGACGCGTCTGGAACGTGCCAAAGTCCTATTAGCCAACGAAGGTCGTTCTGTCCGAGAAACCGCTCAGATGTGCGGCTTTTTGGATGAGTTTTACTTCAGCCGGATGTTTCGGAAGCAGTTCGGCTGCTCACCGACAGAGTTTCGGGAAACCGTTTGACGGAGGCTGTCCCGTAGAAGATCTGCGGTTGATTCTTGAGGATGTTTTGTTACCAGAACGGCCTGTGGAAGACCGTATCAGGCGGTTTTCCACAGGCCGTTTTCAGACTTTGAGCATCCGGTAGCCCACACCCACGTGGGTCTGGATATATTTGGGGTTGGAGGAGTCCTCCTCAATTTTTTTGCGAAGGGTGGCCATGAAAACCCGGAGAGAAGCCACATCGTTATCCCAGGTGCTGCCCCAGATCTCCCGGGTGATGTAGGTATGAGTGAGGACCTTTCCGGCGTTTTTGGCCAGAAGGCACAGCAGCTTATATTCGATGGGAGTCAGGTGGAGTTCCTGATCCTTCATATAAACACAGCCGGCTGCATAGTCGATCCGCAGATCGCCGTTGAGAAAGACCGACTCCTGCGCAGAGTCGCCTCCGGCCGCGTCGTTGAGCCGGCGAAAGGTAACGCGCAGGCGGGCCAGCAGCTCCTCCACGGAAAAGGGCTTGGTCAGATAGTCGTCGGCTCCTGCGTCCAGAGCGTCAATTTTGTCGGTATCCTCACTTCTGGCGCTGATGACGATAATCGGCGTTTTGGACCAGGTGCGGATCTTCTGGATGATCGCCATCCCGTCCATATCCGGGAGTCCCAGATCCAGCAGGATGACGTCCGGATTGTGGGAGACGGCCTCCAGGATCGCCGCCTCTCCGGTAGGGGCGGCCTGGTAGCGATAGTTGTGGGTCTCCAGAGTTGTAGCGATCAGGTTCCGGACGGCTGCGTCGTCCTCCACGACTAAAATCAATGGTTTATTCATGCAGTGTTACCTCCTCTGCCGGCAAAGAAAGTGTGAAAACCGCGCCGTGGGGAATATTGTCTGTGACGGCAATGCTCCCGCCGTGGGCGGTGACGATTGACCGGCACAGCGCCAAGCCCAGGCCCAAGCTTCGGCGGCTGTCGGGAAGCTTGGCGTTGGCGGTATAAAACATCTCAAAGATATGCTGTTTGGCTTCAGCGGAAATCCCGGCGCCGTTGTCTGAGACCGACAGGATGGCCTGAGAGCCGTCCAAGCGGCTGGAAATCTGGATTTCGGAACCGGGGGGCGTGTATTTGACGGCGTTATCCACCAGGTTGATGATTACCTGCATGATCAGGCGGGCATCGATTTTAACCAGGATGAAGGGATCCTGGGGACTGACCCGGATCGTGTGTTCGTTTCGGCGGCGGTCGGTATGACGCAGGGCCTCTGTAATCACCTCGTCCAGCAGTTCGGTGGTCAAGCGGAGCTTCATGGTCCCGTCCTCGATTCGGGTGACGGAAAGCAGGTTCTCTACCAGGTTGATCAGCCAGAGAGAGTCGTCGTAGATGCTTTCGTAGAGCTGCTTCCGCTTTTCCTTCTCAATACTTTCCTCGCTGGAGAGGAGGATGCCCGCGTTCCCGGAAATAGAGGTCAATGGCGTGCGCAGGTCGTGGGAAATGGAGCGGAGAAGATTGGCCCGCAGCTGCTCATTTTTAGCCAGCAGCGTCGCAGCCTCGCGTTCCTTGGAGACCTGGTCGTTTTTCAGGGCCAGGGCGCATTCCCCGAGGATGGAGAGGACGACGCTGTTTTCAAAGGCATCCAGCGGCCTGCCGTTCACAGCGATCCCCACCACGCCGTATACATCCTCTCCTACTCTCACGGAGAGATAGAGGCATTGAGAATTTCCAAGAGTGTTAGTCGTGGCTCCCGCGTGCTTGTTGTTGTGATAGACCCAGGCGGCTACAGCGTGTTCGTTTTCATCTGGGGGGCCCGGAGGGAATTCCGGGCGGGCTGGGAAAGCGAGGGGAGCGGCCAGCTCTCCGTCTTGTACGCGGTAGAAGAAAATGTCACGGCCCAGGAGCTTGGTCAACTGGCTGCAGGTGACGGAAATAATCCCGACAGCATTGTCTTCATTTCCCAGCTGCTGATTGGTGTCAAAAAGGATTTTGGTCCGGTGAGCGGTTTCCGCTGCCTGGCGCGCCTGGCGCTTGAGGCGCACCGCAAGGGTGCTGGTGAGAAACGCGGAGGCAAACATAATGAGAAAGGTGGCGGGGTATCCCGCATCATAGGCGTTTAGGGTGAAGCGCGGCTCCGTAAAGAGAAAATTGAAAAGCAGGACGCTGATCACCGAACAGACCAGGCTGAAAACCCGTTGGGAGGTGACGACAGCGATGGCAAGGACGCCCAGAATGTAGATAGTGATGATGTTGGCTTCGCTGAACCCCAGATGGGCAAAAAGAAAGCCAATCACAGTAGAGCCGGTCAGTACGAGAAGGCTTTTCCCGATATCTGCCGCAATAGTCTCCGCTCGCTGGGGCGGGTTCCGCAGGGAGCGGTAGGGTGGCGTATCCCTATCTGGGATGATGTAAACGTCCAGGTTCTGGGAGAGCTGGGTGATTTTTTCGGTCAGCGGCTGTCTGCCGGGCAGCAAGCTGCGGCGGGCGCTGCTTCTTCCCAGAACGATTTTTGATACGCCGGACAGCCGTGCGAATTCCGCAATCTGAAAGGCGATATCCTCGCCGTATACCGTTTCAATGGTCGCCCCGAGCTGCTGGGCAAGGTGGATATTCTGGCGCAGGCGGTTTCGGTTCTCCTCGCTCATCATGGGAAAGGAAGGGGTCTCCACGAACAGCGCTGTAAAATTCCCATGGAAGGCGCCGGCCATTCGCGCGGCGGTACGAATGATTTTTGCATTGGTAGGGGAAGAGGACAGGCACACCAGAATGTGCTCGCCTGCAAAACGGCTGGTTGCGGCGCTGCCGGACTGCCTGGCTTTTTTATTGACCCGGTCCGCACAGCGCCGCAATGCGATTTCCCGCAAGGCAACCAGATTCTGCTCGGTGAAAAAATTCTCCAGGGCCTGCTCTGCCTGGCGTCTGCGGTAGACCTTACCCTCATTCAGGCGTTCAATCAGCTCCCTGGGTTCGATATCCACAAGCTTCACCTGATCTGCATCGTCGAATATGGAATCCGGGATGCGCTCCTTTACAGTGATTCCGGTGATCGAGGCTACCAGGTCGTTCAGGCTCTCCAGGTGCTGGACGTTGACAGTGGTGTAGACGTCGATGCCGCTGCCGAGCAGCTCGTTGACATCCTGATACCGCTTCAGGTGGCGGCAGCCCTTCGCGTTGGTGTGGGCCAGCTCATCCACCAGGATCAGCTGAGGCTTTCTGGCAATGGCTGCGTCCAAATCAAATTCGTGAAGGACGACGCCGTTGTAAGGCATTTCTTTGGCCGGCAGGACCTCCAGACCGTTTAAAAGCTGGGCCGTCTGCGGACGGGCGTGAGGTTCCACGTATCCGGCAACGACGTCGGCGCCGCGCTTTTTTTCCGCATGGGCGGCTTTGAGCATGGCGTAGGTCTTTCCGACACCGGCCGCATAGCCAAAAAAGATTTTCAGGCGGCCCCGGCCGCTTTTGTTTTCCGCCGTTTTCATTTGACGGAGAATATCTTCGGGGCTGCTTCTTGTTTCTTCCACGCTCCCACCTCCGTTAAAACCAGTATAAACAATTCTTTTTAAAGTTCGTGTAAGAATGCGGCCCTTTTGATTAAGATTCTATAAAGGCCTCTTGCTTCTATTGTAGCACGGACAGTGGAAAAAACCCAGCCGAAGCTGGGTTTTTGTTTTCTTTTTAAATGGATTGCTTATTCTGTCAAAATCCCCTCCAGCATGAGGTTGACCTTCAGAACATTTACGGTTTCCTCGCCGAAAATGCCGAGAAATCTTCCAGTGGTGCAGGCGGTTATCACGTCGCGGACTTCTTCTTCGGGGATTCCCCGGGCGGCGGCAATTCGAGGGACCTGATATTCCGCAGCGGCAGGAGAGATGTCCGGGTCCAGGCCGCTTCCGGAGCAGGTAACCAGGTCTACCGGGATGGGATCGTCTGCTCTGGCGGGGTTGGATTGGCGGAGCTTTTCCACCCGTTCCGCCACCAGAGCCTCATACTCCTCGCTGGCCGGGCTTAGGTTGGAGGGGGCGGCGTACATCAGGATTTTTCCGCTGGAGTCCCGGTAGGTGCTGACGTCAATGTTCATGATGCGGCCCCACAGGTGGCTGTCATCTGTGAATTGCTGCCCCAGCAGCTCGCAGCCGTATTTTTTGCCGCCGGCCTCGATGATGCTGCCGTTGGCCTGTTTGGGGAAAATGACCTGTGCGATCCCTGTGACCAAGGCGGTGTATGCCACGCCGCACAGCAGGGTGAAAATCACAAAGATGAGGGCCGCTTTGGGTAGGATGGATTTCAGGACTTTCATAAAAGTGCCTCCTTATGCCAATCCGAACAGGACCAGCAGCATGTCGATGAGCTTGATGAAAACAAAGGGTGCGGCCAAGCCGCCCAGGCCATAAATCAGCAGGTTGCGGGAAAGGAGTTTACCCGCGGGGAGCTCCCGGTATTTGACGCCTTTCAGGGCCAAGGGGATCAGCGCGGCGATAATCAGCGCGTTGTAGATGATAGCAGAGAGCACCGCGCTCATGGGGGAATGAAGCCCCATGATGTTCAGGGCGGAAAGTCCGGGGTATAGGCCCATGAACAGGGCCGGGATGATGGCAAAGTATTTGGCTACATCATTGGCGATGGAAAAGGTGGTCAGGCTGCCCCGGGTCATGAGCAGCTGCTTGCCAATACGGACGATATCGATGAGCTTGGTGGGGGAGGAGTCCAGATCCACCATATTGCCGGCTTCCTTGGCCGCCTGGGTGCCGCTGTTCATGGCCACGGCCACGTCTGCCTGGGCCAGAGCGGGGGCGTCGTTGGTTCCGTCGCCCGTCATGGCCACCAGGTGGCCCTTGGCCTGAAAACTGCGGATCATCTCCAGCTTTCCCTCCGGCGTTGCTTCGGCCAGAAAGTCATCCACGCCCGCTTCAGCGGCAATGGCCGCGGCTGTCATGGGGTTGTCGCCGGTGATCATTATGGTCTTGATGCCCATTTTGCGCAGGTCGGCGAATTTTTCCTTTACCCCCTTTTTGATGATATCCTTCAGGTGGATGACTCCCAGGATCCGGTGGTTTTTGGCGACGACCAGCGGCGTTCCGCCTTGGGATGCGATGGATTTTACGATGGAATCGCACTCTTTGGAGTAGATGCCTCCTCCTTGAGCGACGTATGCCTGTATAGCGTCGGCGGCGCCCTTGCGGATTTCGCTGTCTCCGAAGTCCACGCCGCTCATTCGGGTTTTGGCAGTGAAAGGGAGAAAAGTTCTGCTTTGATCCTCCAGGCGTCTGGCCCGGATGTTGAACTTCTCCTTGGCCAGGACGACGATGCTGCGGCCCTCTGGGGTTTCATCCGCCAGGGAGGAAAGCTGGGCTGCGTCGGCCAGCTCCTGTTCGTCAGCGCCATCCACGGGGATAAACGCGCAGGCCTGGCGGTTGCCCAGGGTGATGGTTCCGGTTTTGTCCAGCATCAGAATGTCCACATCGCCGGCGGCCTCAATGGCGCGGCCGCTCATGGCCAGGACATTTGCTTGGTTGAGCCGGCTCATGCCCGCGATGCCGATGGCAGAAAGCAGGGCGCCAATGGTGGTGGGAGCCAGGCAGACCAGTAGTGCCGCCAAGGTGGTGACGGAGGTGGGATTTTCAATTCCCGCTTGGTTGGCGGAGAAAACGGAGTAGGTGTAGAGGGACATGGTCACGAGGATAAAGATGATGGACAGGGCGATGAGGAAGATTTGCAGGGCAATTTCGTTGGGGGTCTTTTTCCGGGCCGCGCCTTCGACCATGGCAATCATTTTGTCCAGAAAGCTCTCACCGGCCTCGCTGGTGATCCGGACGGCGATCCAGTCGGAGAGAACCGTGGTGCCGCCGGTGACGGCGCTGCGGTCGCCGCCCGCCTCTCGGATCACCGGCGCGGACTCGCCGGTGATGGCGCTTTCGTCAACGGAGGCCGCCCCCTCAATGACTTCCCCATCTGCGGGGATTTGCTCTCCTGCCCGCACCAGGACCAGGTCTCCTTTTTTCAGAGAGGCGGAAGAAACGGTGACGGCGTCGCCGTTTTTCTCAGGAGAAGAGATTTTGTGTGCGTCCACATCCCGTTTGGAGGCCCGGAGCGAATCCGCCTGGGCCTTGCCGCGGCCCTCGGCGATGGCTTCGGCAAAATTGGCGAAAAGAACGGTGAACCACAGGATGACGGCGATGGCTAGGGTGTAGCCCGACGGCGCGTCTTGGATCCCGAACAGGGAGGCGGCCCACAGGCCGGTGGTCAGGATCGCGGAAAGGTAGACCAGCAGCATGACCGGGTTTTTGGCTTGGATTCTGGGACTCAGCTTGACGAAGGAATCCCGGACAGCCCGGGCCAGCATTTTTCTGCCGGAAAAGGCGCTTTTGGTTGATGCAGACATCTCGGATACCTCCTTAAACCATGCTGCTGAAGAATTCCGCCAGCGGCCCTAGGGCAAGCGCCGGGAAAAAGCTTAGGGCGCCGACCAGCAGAACAACGAAAATCAGCAGGAAAACAAACATCGCATTGGTGGTAGACAGGGTGCCGGCGGTTTCTGCCAGTTTTTTCTTACCCGCCAGGCTGCCTGCAATTGCCAGGGTACCGATCACCGGCAGGAACCGCGCAAAGAGCATCACCAGGCCAAGAGAGATGTTTAGAAAGACGGTGTTGGCGTTGAAACCGGCGAAGGCGGAACCATTGTTGCCGCCGCAGGATGAATAAGCGTAGAGCATTTCGGAAAATCCGTGAGCGCCGCTGTTGCCCAGACTGTCTGTGACTTCCGGCACCGCAGCCGCGATGCCGCTGCCTACAAGAATGGCGATGGGAGTCGCCAGACAGACCAAGACTGACCACTTCATCTCATAGGGCTCGATCTTTTTGCCAAGAAATTCCGGCGTCCGGCCCACCATCAGGCCGGCGATGAAGACCGTCAGGATGGCAAAGGCCAGCATACCATAGAGTCCGCATCCGGTGCCGCCGAAGATGACCTCGCCCAGCTGCATCAGAAGCATGGGGATCATGCCGCCCAGAGGGGTGTAGCTGTCATGCATGGAGTTGACAGAGCCGTTGGAGGCCGCCGTGGTAAAGACCGCCCAGGTAGAGGAGGCGGCGATGCCGAAGCGGGTTTCCTTGCCCTCCATATTGCCGCCGGCTTGATCAACGGCGGAGAGGCTGACGCTGCCACCCTGCTCAAGTTGGGGAGTGCCAGCCTGCTCGCTGACGGCCACAGCCCCCAGGGAAACGGCCAGGCAGAGGAACATGGCCAGGAAAATAGCTGCGCCCTGCTTTTTATTGGAAAGGCTGCGGCCGAAGGTAAAGCAAAGGGCAGCCGGGATCAGTAGCAGGGAGATCATTTCCAGGAGATTGGTAAAGTTGTTGGGGTTTTCCAGGGGGTGGGCGGAATTTACCCCGTTGTAGCCTCCACCGTTGGTGCCGGTCTGCTTGATGGCGATCTGGCTGGCGGCGGGCCCCATAGGGATGAATTGCTCGGTGATGATTTCCGCGTCCCCGACCACCTGACCATCCACGGTGACAGTACCGGTTTCCAGATCAATGGAGGCGTTTTCCAGAACTTGCCCCTCTGCGCTGACTGCGATGGGTTCCATCAGGGAGACCGCTTCCGCAGGCTTCAGGTTCTGCACGACGCCGCCGCTTACCAGGCAGACGGCCAGGACCAGGTTCAGAGGGAGCAGAAGGTGGATGACGATCCGGGTCATATCTACCCAGAAGCTGCCCAGTCCGTTTGCCTGGACCTTACGGAAGCCGCGGATCAGGGCGAACAGGACGGCAATTCCCGTGGCGGCGGAGACGAAGTTCTGCACCGTCAGGCCTAACGCCTGGGCCAGGTAGCCCAGGGTGGATTCACCGCTGTAGGCCTGCCAGTTGGTGTTGGTGACGAAGCTCGCCGCCGTATTGAATCCCAAATGCCAGCTCATATTGCCGGTCCCCTGGGGATTCATGGGGAGAAATTTCTGGAAGCACAGGATAAACCACAGCACAATCAGGCTGAATACGCTGA